>JAJZBP010000083.1 GCA_021798855.1 Bacillota bacterium | reverse complement strand
TTCTTTAAAAAGAATTAAAAGTCAAGGTCGGAACCCAAAACTCGCTCCCCATCTCGGCAGACCCCCTTGACACGGGAGGAGGCGCGGCTTATACTTTTTCCAAGCCCCACCCCCGGTGGGGGGGGGCGTATAGCGGCCAATGGCAAACCGCCGGCCGCCAAAAGGAGCTGCCTTAGACACAATGCAACCCGAATTGAAAAAAGAAGCCGCTTTGCGGCTCAAAATAGCCGCCGGACACCTGAACGGTGTGCGGCGCATGGTGGAAGAGGAACGTTATTGTGTCGACGTGATGAAACAGCTTTCGGCCGTGCAGGCGAGTTTGGAGCGGGTTCAGGGCATAATACTGAGGAACCACCTCTCCACCTGCGTGTCCCAGGCTGTCCGGGAAGGGCGGGGTGAGGCGATCATCGACGAATTGCTGGCCGCCCTCAAATACGAGAAGAGTCTGGTGGACGGTCGGACTGGATCGGTCTTGGAAAGTGCACAACAAGAGCTTGGGGATTCTCCACCCGGAGACGGGCCTTGCGCATCCGTCCCGCAAACCGACGCCGCCCACGCCAAGAACGATACGAATCCGCCATACGGCGAAGCGTCCTCAGGATCATAGCCGGGCCAAGACCGGACCACCACCACCGGAGAAACAACCGCAGTCGCCGTCCCAAGCCACCACCCGTTCCAACCCCGGCGGACGTCGCCCGTACGCTTCCCATCGCACCCGCCCCGGTTCGGCACCTTTGGCAGGAGGTCGTCTCGTCTGGCCCTTTCCCGCCATCCATCCGGCCGTCCGGTTTGTTCCGGCCGGAATGTCCCAAACCGGACCGTCCCAAGCGCACCCGCTTCAGGACTTTGACCATCGCCTGACCGTCAGCCACCAGGAAGAACAAAAGATCGTCGCCCGTCTCGGCCCCGATGGCCTGGCACACCGTTTGGGGAACCGTCACCTGCCTCCGCCTGGTGAGGCGGGCCGTCGCCACCACCATTCTCTTCGCCCCCCGCCGCATTTTCGCGTGTAGTAAGGCAATTATATTTCTTTTACATAAAAAATCAATTACTTTGCGTAAAATCAGCAGAATTTTTTTTCGAGAGGAGGCGCCAAACTTGTCGACCCGAGCGCCGGACCCAGCCGACGCCTTTGCCGAGCGACCCTTGCCAACGGACGCGGCCACCGATTCCCGCCGGGCCGCACCCGAACCTCCCCGGGACCACGCCCGGCTCACGCTGGCCATCCAGGGCATGACCTGCGCCTCCTGCGTCGCCCGCGTCGAACGCAAGCTCCAAGCCGTCCCCGGCGTGGCCACGGCCTCCGTCAACCTGGCCACCGAAAAAGCCATCGTCGCCTACGATCCCGCCCGCGCCGGTACGAACGCCCTCCTCGCCGCCGTGGAAGCCGCCGGCTACGGCGCCTCCCTGCCGGACACCGCCGCGCCCCGCGCCGGCGCTCCGACGTCCGGTCCGCCCAGCGAACTCGCCCGGCGCCGCCGCACCCTCACCCTGGGCGTCGCCCTCACCATCCCGGTGGCCGTCCTGGCCCTCTGGCCCCCCGCCGCCGCCTGGCCAAGCGTCCCCCTCCACGACCCCCTCCTCGCCCTTCTGTCCCTCCCCGTCTGGGGTTACGTCGGCTGGACCTTCCATCACGGCGCCTGGGTCAACCTGCGCCACGGAAGCGCCAACATGGATACCCTGGTCAGCCTGGGTTCCGGCGTCGCCTACCTCTACAGCCTGGCCGCCGTCTGGTTCAGCCCCGGCGCCCCCGTCTACTTCGACACGGCGGCGAGCATCGTCACCCTCATCTACCTGGGCAAGTACCTGGAGGCCCTGTCCAAGGCCAAAGCCACCGGCGCCATCCGCGAACTGGCCGGCCTCGCCCCTTCCCTGGCCCACCGCCTGGATGCCGACGGCTCCCCGCAGGACATCCCGGCCGGCGCGGTGGCCGCCGGCGACCTCCTGCTGGTCCGTCCCGGCGAGCGCATCCCCGCCGACGGCGTGGTCCGGCAGGGCGTTTCCCAGGTGGACGAATCCATGCTCACCGGCGAGCCCCTGCCCGTCGAAGTCCGCCCCGGTTCAGCCGTGACCGGCGCCACCGTCAACGGCAACGGCCTCTTGACCGTCGAAGCCCGGCGGATCGGACGCGACACGGTCCTGGCGGGCATCATCCGCCTGGTGGAGGAGGCCCAGGGCTCCAAGGCGCCCGTCCAACGCCTGGCCGACGCCGCGGCCGCCGTCTTCGTTCCGGTGGTGTTGGGGGTGGCTGTCGCCACTTTTGCCGGATGGCTCCTCTTGGGCCATCCGGCTCCCGCCGCCCTCGTCGCCGCCGTCGCCGTCCTGGTCGTGGCCTGCCCCTGTGCCCTTGGCCTGGCCACTCCGACCGCGATCATGGTCGGTGCCGGCCGCGGGGCTAGGTCCGGCATCCTGGTCAAGGGCGGCGAAGCCTTGGAGCGCATCGGCAAACTCTCCACCGTGGTCTTCGACAAAACGGGCACCCTGACCACCGGGCACCCGGTCGTCACCGACTGCCTGCCCCTGGAGGGCTGGGACGCGACCTCCGCCCTGCGCCTCGCCGCCGGCTTGGAGCAGGGCAGCGAGCACCCCCTGGCCGCCGCCCTGGTGGAGGAGGCCAGGCGGCGCGGTCTGACGCTTCCGCCGCCGGGCGACCTGCGGGCGGTCACCGGCCTGGGGATCGAAGGCACGGTGGACGGGCGGGCAGTGGCCGTCGGTAGCCCCCGCTTCGCGCAGGAACGAAGTCTCACCCTCCCCACCGCGGCAGCGGCCGCAACCAACAACCTGACCGGGGCCGGCAAGACGGCTCTGGTCCTGACCGTGGACGGAGCACCCGCCGCCGTCCTGGGCGTGGCCGACGCCCTCAAGCCCGAAGCCGCCGCCGCCGTGGCCGCCCTGGAGCGGCTCGGCCTGCGCACGGTCATGCTCACCGGCGACAACCGGGCCACCGCCGCGACGGTGGCCGCCCAAGCGGGCATCGGGGAGGTGCTCGCCGAAGTGCGCCCGGCGCAAAAGGAGGAAAAGATCCGGGAACTCCAGGCGGCGGGACGGGTGGTGGCCATGGTCGGCGACGGGATCAACGACGCCCCGGCCCTGGCTCGCGCCGACGTTGGCGTGGCCATGGGGACCGGCGCCGCCGTGGCCCAGGAAGCCGCGGCCATCACCCTGGTGCGGGGGAACCTGGAACTGGTGCCGGGAGCCATCGCCCTCTCCCGCGCCACCCTGCGGATCATCCGTCAAAACCTGTTTTGGGCTTTTTTCTACAACGTCATTCTCATCCCCGCCGCCGCCTTCGGCGTGATCAACCCCGTCTGGGCGGCGGCGGCCATGGCCCTCAGTTCCGTCAGCGTGGTGTCCAACAGCCTGCGCTTGAACCGGCTGAAAATCTAAAAGGAGGTTTGATTCATGGAAACAGCCATCTACACCGCTTCGGACATCTCCTGCAACCACTGCAAAATGCACATCGAAAAGGCCGTCGGAGCCCTGCCCGGCGTCGCGGCGGTAACGGTGGAAGTCCCGGCCAAAAAGGTGACCGTACAGTACGACGCGACCCGGATCAAACCGGCGAGGATCGAGGCGACCCTGGCTGAGGAGGGGTATCCGGTCGGATAGCCCTCCTCGGGGAGAATTTTATGGTTCCTCCCGCCAGGGACCGACCGGCCGGTCCGGGGGCCTGCGTTCACCCTTAAGGGGACGCAACCGTTTGGAAGACACGCCTCCCTCGTGGGCGAACAGGTTGCGCCAACGCAGGGTCTGGTCGATATGGCGGGCCGCTTTTTTCCCCGCGGCCATGGCCCCGACCACGCTCCTGGGTCCGGTGACCACGTCTCCGGCCGCCCAGACCTTTTCCCGGCTGGTCCGCCCGTTTTCCCCCATGACCACCACCGTGCCGTAGGCGTCGGTGTCGATGCCGGCCTTGCCGGCCAGTTCCAAAACCTCCTGGCTGATCGAAAAGCCGGTGGCGAAAACCACCGTATCGGCGGGGAGGTTGAAATTGCTTCCTGTCCGCGGACGGGAGCGGATTTTCCCCCACCAGCCGCGCCCGGTTTGCATGCACTGGAGTTCTGCTTCCTCCACTTTTTCCCTTCCCGAGAAAGATATTGCTGCAACTTCGAAGCGCAGGTTAACCCCTTCCGCCGCCGCCGTCGCCATCTCGCCACGCGACGCCGCGACCAGCTTTTCCGGCAGAGCGTCGATGACGGTGACGTTCAGGGCGCCCAGGCGCCGGGCCGATCTGGCCACGTGCAAAGCGACGGTGTTGACGCCGACAACCAGAACGTTTTCCCCAACGGCGGGCAGAGCATACTCGCGGGACAAAACAAGCGCCAGCTTGGTCCCTCGCAGTAATGCGCTGGCCGTGGTGATCCCGGCCAAGCGGTTGCCCGGCAGTTCCAAATAATCATCCTTTTCCGCCCCCGCCGCGAGGAAGACGACATCCGCCCCTTCCTGAAAAAGCCGCTCGATGGGGTAATCCAGGTTGATGCGGGTTCCCGTCCGAAATTGGACACCCAGGGTCCGCAGTTCCTCCAGCTTGGCGGCAACCAGCTCCGAGGGGAGGATGAAGTCGGGAATACCCCAGACCATGACTCCTCCGGCCACCGGCAGAGCTTCGTAAACGGTAACCGCATGGCCGCAGCGGACCAAGTCCTCCGCCGCGCTCAAACCAGCCGGGCCGGAACCGACCACCGCCACCCGCCGTCCGGTGGGAGTGGGCGGTGGCTCGGTCCTGACGTAGCCTTTCTCCCTGGCCCAATCGCCGACGAAACGTTCCAATTGGCCGATGGCCACCGCCTGCCCGCCTTCCCGGCAATGGACGCAGGCGCCCTCGCAGAGCCTGGACTGGTCGCAAACGCGGCTGCAAATGGCGTGCAGGTTGCTCGTTCGGGTCAGGATGCGCAAAGCCTCCAGGAAATCAAGTTCCCGAATGGCCGCGTTCATCGCCGGGATATCGTTGTGGGCCGGGCAGCCCACTTCGCGGCAACGCGGGCGCGGGCAGCGCAGGCAACGCACCGCCTCGCCCACCGCCTCGGCCAAGGTGAAGCCGCCGTGGACCTCGCTGAAATCACGCACCCGCTCCGCCACCGGCAGATCGTGCCCATGAGCACGGTCTTCCAGCCCCAGGAAGGGTCCCCTCACCGTTATGCAATGGTAGGAACAGGCCCGCTGGCACTGGCGGCATCCGACGCAACCGCTCGGGTCGCTGACCACCACCCAGCGGCTCCGGTCCAAGCTGAGGCAACCTCTGGGGCAGTATTTCAGGCAATCGCCGCAACCGACGCACCGCTCGGCATCGATGAACGATACCGGCCGGCGCACGCAATCGTTTTCGATCATGACGGCCACGCCCCCCAACTCCCTTCACCCCGCCCGCCGGAGACTATTTATAAATATTATCATATTGATTATTTTGTTGATGATTTATTTTAACCCAGCTTAAACCACAAATCAACTTTCTCCGGTTAATTTGCCGCTTGGCCCTTCCTTTATGCTCACGGGCAGCCCCGGTACGAATCGGTCAAAAAAAATCTCCGATGAACGACGTTGGCCGGGGTTCTGGGCACCCCGGCCAACGTCCTCTCCGTCCGCTATTGGGTTATGGTTCCCGTTCCCGTTCCCGTTCCCGTTCCCGTTCCCGTTCCCGTTCCCGTTCCCGTTCCCGTTCCCGTTCCGGTGGTGCCCGTCCCGGTCCCGGCTCCGCTTCCGCTCCCCGTTCCGCTGGTTGCACCTCCGCTGGCGGGTATGTTCCCGGTGGGGCTCCCACCGTTCAGGGTCTGGGGCGTCCCCACGACCACCGTCGTCGCCCCGTTGGGCGACGGGTTGCCGGCCGCCTTCTCTCCCTTTTTTTCCTTGGAAACCATCTTCCGGACGCTGGCCGCCGGCGCGGGTTGCCCCCCCAAGACCAGGGCCAGCGCCTGGGCCTTGCGATCGAAAAGGTTCGGGTACAGCACTTTCCCCGCCAAGAGACCCTGGTAAGCTTTCTGCACGTCCCGGGGGATCACCAGCCAATAGCTCGAACCGTAAATGGCCGCCGATGGGCCGTTGATGGTGGCAAACGCCCCGGGCGCGGTTTCCGACAAAAGCCGCAGGGTTCCCCAACCGCGCGCCATGGCTCCCAGCCCCACGATTTGCCCGACGCTCAGGTTGGTGTGCACGGCCCTCGCCAGCGCCGGCACGACCTGCGGCAAGCGCAGGATGGTTCCCAACTGGAAGGTCTGTTTGGCCACCGCCTTCAGGAATTCCTGTTGGCGCAGGGTGCGCCCGATGTCCCCCAGTGCCCCGTCCCGCCAGCGGACGAAGCCGAGGGCCTCCTCCCCGTTCAGGTGTTGGTAGCCTTTTTTTAGGTTGATGGTGGTCAGGGCACTCCCGCCCTGGTGCTGGAAGGGGTAGGGCACGTTGATGTCAACACCCCCCAGGGTGTTGATCACGTTGACGAAGTCCTGAAAATTCACCAGGACGTACTGCTGGATTTGCGTTCCGAGGAGGTTGTTGACGCAGGTCAGGGCCAGTTGCGGCCCGCCGAAGGCGTTGCAGGCGTTGATCTTGCCGTGGCCGTGCCCGGGAATCCTGATCCGCGAGTCCCGCGGTATGGAGTAGAGGCTGATCTGGTGCGTGGTCGGGCTGAAGTTGGCGACGATCATGGTGTCCGAGCGTCCGATGGTCTCGCCCGGCCGGGCATCGATCCCCAGCAGGAGAACGGTGTCCCCGCCGCCCCACGGGTTCAGCCCGGAGAGTGCCCCGCCCAACCCCCCGCTTCCCGTCCCCAGGTTGGCTCCCCAAAGGAAGGCCACCAGCCCCAGAATCAGGGCCGGAATCAGGATGAAAAGAGCAATGGTTTTGCGATTATTCCTTTTGTTGATTTCGTTTTTTCTGAGGTGCGACAAAAAAATCACCTTCTGTTTGGATTCCGCCATCGATCAAGCCGCTGAATCGGCAAAAGTATAGCATAAACTTACCGGTCAAAAAATGACCAAACTGTGACTATTGCGCCAAGGACAACCTGGCAAAACGAGGGGTTCGTCTGCGTACATACGCCCGTCGCCTGGAGCGTGGCGCAGGCGCCACCTGTGGCGCCGAGGACCGTCGCCAAACGTGGAGTGAAGCTCCGGGATTACATTCGCTTCGCGACGGACGAAAGAGGATCCCTCCGCTTCACTCTCCACCGACCGCTTTGCGGTCGTACTCAACCCTCCGACGCCCAGTTCGCCGCCAAGGGCGGCTCCCAGGCTATAAACAAGATGAGGCCGGGTATGGCCGGACCGGCGTGTGTTCATCCGACCATACTCGGTCTTTTCCGCCGGTTGTCGTCAAACGGCCACGGCAACAACCCACGGCGGGGGAAAAGGTCCGCTTGGCGGCAAAAATCCTCCTTAACCTGGCTCGCCCTGCCGGAGCGACGAGCGGCGCGGCCACCGGTGGTTGGGGACGGCAATCGGAACCCCTCCATTTTCAAGGAAGGAACGGCAAGCCGTTCCTTCCTTGAACCCGGGAACCTTCCCCTCATGCCATCGGCATGTGGGTCCCCTTCCCGCCCCTGATGGGGACGCCGCCCTCACGAAACCGTAAGCCTCCCCTTCCACGCCGCGCCGCCCCCAAGCTATTTTGCGCCCACCCCCCGCACGTAGGGAGGCAGCAGTTCCCCCGCGGCCTTGGCGTCGGTGGGGCCCATCAGGTGGTTCGGCCCGGTCCCCGGTTGCTTGGTGACCCCGTATTGCCAGACGATGGCGTTCTTTTTCGGGTTGATAACCACCACGCGGTCGTTGTAGTCGTCGGACACCAGGAAGTTGCCGTTGGGAAGCGGCTCCGCCGAGGAGGGGTGGTCCAACTTCCCGGGCCCGCTCGCCGGCCCGTAGGACCAGAGGATTTTGCCGCTGCGGTTGAAGACGTCGATGCTGCCGCCGTTGACCCAGTTGGCGACCACGTAGCGCCCCCCGCCCATCGGCATGGCGTCGGAGGCATAGCCGAGTTGGGGCAGAGTGGTCTTCCACACGATCTTCCCCGCCCGGTTCACCTCCAGCACCGTGGGGGGAAACACTCCGGGGTTCCCGGCCTCGGTCAGCAGCACATCGCCGTTTTTCAACGGCACGGCGTCGTTGTTTTCCCACAGGTAGCCGGGCGCGGTCCCCGCCGTTCCCGTATGTCCATACTGCCAGATGACGGTGCCGGAGGACTTGTCCACCTGAATGGCCCGGAAGTTGTACGGATCGGTGATCGTCACCTTCCCTCCGGGCATCCCGAAGGAATCCTCGGGGTGGTTGAGTTGCCCCGGCCCGGCCCCCGGATGGTTGAACTGCCCATCGGTCCAAATGCTCTTCCCCGTGCGTTCGCTGACCTCGTATACCTGACTGTGCGCGTCGGAATTGACGATCAGCGTTCCCTGCGGCGTGGGCGCGACGTCGTCCGGCGCCGGCACTTTGGCCGTCCAGATGACCTTGC
>JAJZBP010000082.1 GCA_021798855.1 Bacillota bacterium | reverse complement strand
CCTCGAGCCGAGCAGAGAACTCATCATCGCTGCCAAAACCCTCGACCCTCGCTGCGGTGACCCTGCCCTCCACCACCGAAAGTCCAAGCCGACCCGTGCCGAAGGAAACGAACCCCCGCCACACGCGACTCCTTATCTTCGCCCTCCACACCCTGGAGTTGCGCTTGGCGGCCCTGTTGCACGACGTGGCCAAACCGCGCAGCTTGAGCGAGGACGGCCGGGGGCGGCACTTTTACGGCCACGAGCGGTTGGGAGGGGAGATGGCCGAGAGGATTTTGTGCCGGCTGCGCTACCCGCGCGCGACAGTGCGCCGGGTAGCGCTGTTGGTCCGGCACCACATGGCCTTCTTTCCCCATCCGGGGATCAAAGACCAGACCCTGCGCCTGACCTTGGCCGAGGTGGGCAGGGACAATGTGAGGGACCTGATCGCCCTGGCGCACGCCGACGCCCGGGCCAAGGGACCGGGGCGTGATTTCACCCCAGCCCAGGCGGAATTGGTGCGGCGGATGGAAGACATCCTGGCGGCAGGCCAGCCCCTTGGGCGAAACGATCTGGCGGTGGGGGGAGACGATCTTTTGAAATTGGCCGGTCCGGGCCGGAGACCGGGCTCCTGGGTGGGCCGAATCCTAGCCCTTTTGCTGGAAGAGGTGCTGGCGGAACCGGCGCATAACCGCAAAGAATTCTTGCTGGGGCTGGCCGAAGAACTGCTGGACGCAGGGGCCGGGGATGGGACGGCTGTACTTCCATCCGGTCCCCGGGGTTCTGCGGGGGGATGACGCCCGGATCCAGGACGGACAAAACGGCGGTGGCCTTCCTCCGGGAACGGTGGCGGCTTGCCCAACTTCCTTAAGGAAGCGATTGTTCCTCAAGTGACTTTTGCCTCTTAACGCACCAAGCGGGTATAATAGCCAGGGAGACTTGTCCGGGCGGATCTATGCAAAAGTTATTTTAAGCACAAAGTTGATTAGCATATTAGAATACGATAATATAAATAGCAAGTTGGAACGCGGATGGGGAGGTGGGGGACAATGGGTGATGATGGTCCGGCGACGACCGTTGACGCCAGGGGTCTGGTGTGTCCGATGCCCATCTTGAAGGCTAAGAAGGGTATCGAAAGCGTGGAGGTCGGCCAAATCCTTGAACTGGCAGCGACGGATCCCGGCTCCATGGCGGACTTCAAAGCGTGGACCAAGACTACCGGACACGAGTTGCTCGAGGCCAGAGAGGCAGGTGGAGTCTACACCTATTTGATCCGGCGGAAAAAGTGAACGGGTGGGGGGCAGGCGGCCGGCGGAGCTTCCGGCTGCGCCGGGGGTCGGGGAAACCGATTGTATCCGGCGCGGGATGCCGCGCCTGCCGGGGAATACTGGGAAGGGGCGCGATCAATGATGGAAGAGCAGGCGGATAAGGTCACCATCATCTCCTGGAGCGGTGACCTGGACCGGGCCTATCCGGTCGTGATCCTGGCCACCACCGCGGCGGCGGCCGGGATGGAGGTGACCATTTTTTCAACCTTCTGGGGTCTTTTGCTCTTGAAGAAGAAGGAGCGAGGAGTCACCGGGACCGATTGGATGACCAAGATGCTTTCGCTGATGGAACCCGGGGGACCGGTCAAGCTGCCGTTGTCCAAGCTGAACATGGGTGGAATGGGTCCATGGATGATGAAGAAGATCTTCGTCAAGAACAATATACCGCCGCTGGAGGAATTTTGGAAGATGGCGGTGGATCTCGGCATCAAGATCCTTCCCTGCCAGATGACCATGGACGCTTTTGGTTTGAAGCGGGATGACCTGATCGACGGTATCGGGGAGCCGGTGGGTGCGGCCACGGCCATCGCCGAGGCGGCGGCGGCCAAAATCAACTGGTTTATTTGATGATTCCACTGCATGAACCCGCAGGCTTGTTCGGCTGATAAGGAAGGGTTCGCCTTCGTACATGCGCCCGTCGCCTTTGGCGAGGGCAAGGAACAGACCTCCGCCGAACCCATTGACGCCCAGTTCGCCACCGGGGGTGGCTCCCGTGCTACAATTGTATATAGCAATCACATAGCGCGAAGATAAGTATATATAGGTTGTTTGGTGGTGGCGCCTTGGGCGAATCGGATTTTTCGCAGCGGAATCATTATTTGATCGTTCGGTTCAATGCAGGGAATTCCCGCTCCTTAGGCGGCGGGAAACTGGTTGCGACGTTGGCCGTGAGTGTGGCCGCAGTCGGACCGGTGACCGCACCGCGACCGTGCCAGTGAGCGCGGCCGCAACCGGGTCAGACCCCGGAACCCCGTCCCTGAGGGTTCCGGGGTCTTTTTTATTCCGCAAAACGCCAGGTCCAAAACCTCAGCCTTTAGCGAACAGCTTTAGTGTATCGTGTCTTCACCCCCGTTTGAAAAAAGGTTGGTCTGGCGTCCGGCATTGTATTCGCTTCGCGAGGGATGACGTTGGAAGCCTCCCGCCAAACCTTGATCGCCGGGACGGCGTACCACGGGGGTATTACGCAAGGAACGAATACTTCCAATTACCTCCGACTAAAGTCGGGGGTTTGGAGTTGGGTTGGCGCCCTTGAGACTACTTTGAGTCGTCAGCCAACCCAACTGCTTCAGTGGGTGGTCGTCAAGCCTGCAACGCCGGGGCAACAAATTTCGCCTTTGAGTGGACGTACGGTTGGGGGGGCCACTGTACGTCCAGCAGTTTGTAATATTTACAATATATTTTAAACTATAAAATGCAATTCAAGCACTCAAATCGGCACTTCAGAGTAATTTTTAAGCATTTATTTCTTCAAGTTGCTAAACGAAAATAGCCCCTGAATGCAATTAAGGGGAGAAAAAATGCATTTGGAAGGATAAAAACTACAACTCGCCGAAGAAATGTAGAAGAGAAAAGCGGAGAAAGTGAATAATGGTACTAAAAGGACGGTATTAGCATATTGCAATATGCGAATATACCTGCCCTTGAAGAGAATGGCAACGCAATTTCAAGGGGCAAAGGGGCGGCGGTAACGTGGTTTAATTTCGGGTTCAGCATCGGCGTGGAACGTCCGCGGGGCTTGGTGCCGGGGCTTGGTGCCGGGGCTTGGTGCCGGGGCTTGGTGCCGGGGCTTGGTGCCGGGGCTTGGTGCCGGGTGAAACATAACTGCATCATTAAGGGGGGGATTGGTTGGATCTGCGGATTTTCTTGGCGGTGGTTACGGTGTTACTGGGAACGGCGAGCCTCGTGGTTTTCTGGCGGCGGGCCGGCGTAATCTGGCGGGCAATCAATCAGGGTCGGCCGACGAATCGGTTCGAAAGCGCGGGTGAGCGTCTTTCCTTCGTCCTGGGGCAGGTGTTGGGACACCGGCGACTCCTGCAAAAGCCTTTTTCGGGGATCCTCCATTTTTGCATCTTCAGCGGTTTCCTGGTGTTGCTGCTGGACGTGTTGGAAACCTTGGGTCAGGTTGTGTCTCCCAGTTTCAATCTGGGGCCGATCTTGGATACGGTGGTGGACGTCTTTGTCGTGTTGGTGATCGTCGGACTCCTATTGGCTCTGTTTAACCGCCTGGTGCTCAAACCCAAGCGGTTTCACGGATCGAACGAGACTGATGCCTTCATCATCCTTGGGATGATTGCCCTGATCATGGTGGGAATCATAATACGTGATGCCTATTACCCGCTCGCGGCCCGTGAAGTCCTGGGGGTGGCCCACCCGGCCACGCAGGGACATTTCCTGGGTTACATTCTGGCCGGTTTGCTTGCCGTTCCGGGATGGAGTTCGCCCACGGCGGCAGCCGTTGGGTACGCGGTCGGCTATCTGTTGGACATCGGAGTGATCATGGTTTTTTTCGCCTATTTGCCCTATTCCAAACATTTTCATGTTTTTACAGCGGTCCCCAACATCTACCTGCATAAGACCCGCCCCTTGGGAGAGTTGCTCCCCGAGCCTCCCGCGGAAAGCATGGCGGTTAAGAGTTACTCGGACTTCACTTGGAAAGATCTCCTCGATCTTTACACCTGTACGGAGTGCGGACGTTGCCAGGAGGCATGCCCGGCGAATGCCTCCGGCGCTCCCCTTTCTCCCAAACACGTTATCCTGGAACTGCGGGACGGATTAACCGGAAAGCTGCTCGAGACGGGAACAGGCGGGGAAGACGGGGAATCACGCCCGTTGGCGGGAGGCGTGGTGGAAGCCGAGGCCCTCTGGTCGTGCACCACCTGCGGAGCCTGCCAGGAAGTCTGCCCGGTGTTTATCGAGCATGGACCCAAAATCATCAGCCTGCGCGCCGGCCTCTTGGAGGAAGGTGAAGCGGGAGATGCGGGAGCCCAAAAGGCTCTGGTATCCTTGGACCGACAGGGGAACTCCTTCGGACAGCCCTCTCGCCGCCGGGCGCAATGGGTCAAGGGGTTGGACTTCCCGGTGCCCGACGCCCGCAAGGAAGCGGTGGACGTTCTGTGGTTCGTCGGTGACTATGCCGCCTACGACCCGCGTGCGCAGGAGAATACGCGACTTTTGGCCAGGATTCTGCACCGCGCCGGGGTGCGTTTCGGCATCCTGTACGAGGGCGAGGTCAACTCGGGTAACGATTGCCTACGGATGGGCGAATACGGCCTTTTCGAGAGCCTGGCGGAGAAAAACCTGAAGGCCTTGGAGACCGTGGAGTTCACCAGGATTATCACGGCGGATCCCCACTCGCTGAACGCTCTGCGCAATGAATACCGCAAATTGGGTTTCGAGCGTCCGGTTTTTCACTATACGGAATTCCTGCTGGAACTGGTGGAAAGCGGACGTCTGGAACTCCATCCCCTGGGAATCACGGCGACATACCATGATCCCTGTTACCTGGGGCGATGGAACCGGATTTTCGATGCCCCTCGGAGTCTCCTGCGGCGCTGCGGGGTGGAAGTGGTGGAGATGCCCAGACACGGCCGATTCAGTTTCTGTTGCGGGGCCGGTGGCGGGCGGATCTGGATGAGCGAGGCGGGAACCGGAGAGCGTCCAGCCGACCAGAGGGTTAAGGAAGCCCTGGGGTTGTCTGGAGTAACCCACCTGGCGGTGGCTTGCCCCAAGGACGTGGTCATGTTTGCCGCGTCGCTATCCGCTTTGGGAGAGGAAAGCCGGCTGCAGGTGACGGACGTGGCTGCGCTGGTGGAGGCGGCGAGCCGGAGCGGGGAAGCGCAAACGGAAGCCAATTGAGGTGAAGGTAAAGGAGGTGTCAACATGAGTGAAAAACCGACGCTGGTCGTGGATGCGAAGGGCCTCGTTTGCCCAATGCCCATTCTGAAGGCCAAGAAAGCCATTGACAGTGTGCAGATCGGTCAAGTCATGGAACTTGTGGCCACCGATCCGGGATCAATGGCGGACTTCAAGGCTTGGACCAGGAGCACCGGCCACGAGTTGCTGGAGGCTCGCGATGAAGGGGGTGTTTATACTTACGTCATCCGGCGGAAGAAATAGCGGAAGAAAAAAGAAATAATTCGTTGATCCGATTATCCGGACAATCCGATAATCCTAAAGATCCGATGATCCGTTCCGGCAGTAGGCGCCGGTGGAATCCATGAACGGGTAGCCGTGGCTATGAGTGCCGGGTTGCGGTCTTGGTCGCCGGCGATGACCATCGTCCGGGTGTCTACGCGATGCCGAAGAAGCGCAAGATGGCTGGTCGCTTTGGGGGAAGGGCGAAACGAGTCCCTCGCCGGGTTCCTTGCCGAGTCCAGTTAGGGGCACCCTTCCCTGAGACCGTTGGTGGGAGTCGAACCGAGGAAGACCGGTACATTTGGAATCATCCAGACAGGAGGGCGAGCATGGCGGAGCATTTTCTATACATTCACACCCATGGGCCGGAAGTACCGCATCGCGCGGCCACTCCGTTTTACCTGGCCACGGCGGCGGCCCTGATGGAGTATGACGTGACCATGGTCTTCAACATGACCGGAACGGCGCTTGTGCGTAAGGGAGTGGCGGAGTCCATTTACGCTCAGGAGGGAGGCGCGCCCCTGCGTACCTTCCTGGATCAGGCGGTGGAGGCTGGTGTGAAACTCATGGTTTGCGCACCGAGCCTGCCGCTGAACAACATGACCAAAGAGGACCTGATTCCCGAGGTCAGTGAAATCATCGGTGGAGCTTACGTGAACGAGATGGCTGCCGAATCAAAGGCGGTATTCACTTTCTGAGGGCGGCAACGCTCCGGGGTGAAGACGTTTTCAGGGGGCGACGCTTCGGGGAGAATGCGCACTGCTTGGGCCTGCGGATCGTCTCTCATCGTCCCCACCGGTAACCCCCTCGGCATCCCTTTGCGCCGCATTCGTTCCCTGCCGGCGTCGGCCCCAGACCGGATGCCGCCGCCGCGGGGAGCCCGTCCCGCACGCCTGCAAGATGATTTGGCGGGAGGTTGAAAAATAATGGACGAGTCCGAAAAGAAGGTTTGGGCGGAGGTCTTGGCGGAAGCCAAACGGGATCCCCGTTGGCACCACTCGCTGCACGGTTGTTTCGAATGCGGTGTCTGTGTCGGTTCCTGTCCTTCGGCCAGGTACTACGACTACAGCCCGCGCCGCATAGCCCAGGCCATGGCCAGGGAAGACCTGAATCTTTTGAAAGAGATCGTGGAAGAGGACATTTGGAACTGTTCCCAGTGTTATGCCTGTACCCGCTGCCCCCGGGGGAACTCCCCGGGAGGCCTGGTGATCATCCTGCGGGAGGTGGCCGTGAAACATGCCCTGCCGTCGGCGGTGGAGGCCATGACCGGCTACACCCGCGTGATCTATAAGGTGATGACGACCGGAACCCAGGTTTCGTCCGATATGCTTCAGGTGGACGCCTTTCCCGATTGGGGTCCGCAGGTGGCCGACACGTCAAAACACCTGGACGAATGGCGACAGGCCATTCCCACCGCCAGCCTATGGGGGACCAAATCCTCGGCTTGGAACGTGGACCAAAAGACCAGGTTGGAACTTTATCGCATTTGGCAAATGACCGGGGTAATGGATTGGGTGAAACCGGTGGCGCCTTCGGTGGCCGCCCTGCTTGAGGAAGAGTTCGAGGAAGCCTTGGAGGAGGAGGGTGAGGAATGAACCCGGTACGCACCGAGGATCTCGTGGTCAGTCGCAACCGGAGGCACCACCGGGATCCCGCCCTGGCTCCCACCACGGACATTCGTGAAGAACTCCTGGAATTGGAGCACAAGGGCGAACTGATCGTCCATCGGGTTCCTGATCCCCACGTCTTGGTTGGAACCAAATACGGACGTCAGAAAAAGATTCCCATGGGCAACGTCTGGCACCATAAGAGTTGCGGCCAATGCGGCCACATTCCCGGATATCCCACGTCCATCATCTGGCTGCACAAGATGCTCGGCTTGGACTCGTATGACCCGACCAACCAGACCTCCTGCACCGGCTGGAATTACTACGCTTCGGCAACTTCCAACAGTTTGGCTCAGGTATCGGTTGCCTGTCGCAACTTCGCTGCAGCGTACAAGGACGGATTCTATCCTCTGATTCATTGCGGCACCAGCTTCGGCCACTACAAGGACGTGCGGGAAGAACTGGTCACCCAACCGGAACTGCGACGCGAGGTCCGCAAGGTGATGGAGAAACTGGGCTACCCCCTGGTTTTTCCCGAGGAAATAGTTCACTACAGCGAGTGGGTCTATGCCGTCCGCAACAAACTGGCCGCGCTGAAAGTCCACGACGTCAGCGGGATCACGGCATGTGTTCATCCCGCCTGCCACTACCACAAGTTGATCCCGGAGGACGTCGTTTACGACGACGAAATTTACAACGGCGAGCGGACAGCGGTGATCACCGGCTTGGCCTTGGCCTTCGGTGCCAAGGTCGGAGATTATTCCACCTGGTACGACTGCTGCGGCTTTGGCTTCCGCCACATCCTGGTTTCGCGGGACTTTACCCGTTCCTTCGCCGCCCGGCGGAAGATCGAAGTGATGATCAACGAGGCGAATCCGGACGTGGTTTTGGCCCAGGACACCGGTTGCGTCACCTCATTGGACAAGAGTCAGTTCGCCGTCAAGCCCCACGGGGTCAAGGTCGGGGTGCCGGTCATTTCCGACGCCCAATTCGCCGCGCTGGCCATGGGAGCCCATCCCTTCCGGGTGGTTCAAATCCACTGGCACGCCACCGACTGGCGCCCGCTCCTGGAAAAAATGGGGATCGACTGGCAGTCGGCCTGGGAGGAGTTTCAGGAAGACCTGGAGCGGATCAAACGCGGCGAGATCAAACACCTGGAATGGGGGGACGTTTTCAATGGTTGAAAAGCAACGGATCTTGGTGATCGGTGGGGGTCCGGCCGGGTTGACGGCGGCCTTGGGGGCCGCCGATTCTGGAGGCAAGGCGGTGCTGGTGGAGAGGCGGGACCGGCTGGGCGGGACGCCCATTCATTCCAAATACGCCAAGATCACTCCCGACCTGCGGGACGCCGAAGAAGCCATGAACGAAGTCATCAACAGAGTCGTCAACCATCCGGGTGTCGAGATCA
>JAJZBP010000081.1 GCA_021798855.1 Bacillota bacterium | reverse complement strand
CACCACCCTGACCGTCGGTCCGGCTACTGCCTGCAGCGTCTCGGCCCCCTCCACCGTCCAGGCCGGCTCCCCCTTCGCCATCCACCTGTGCGGCACGCCGGGAACCACCGTATACCTCTCTTCCAGCACGAACGACGTCCTTTTCGCCAACGGCCACTTCACCAAGAGCGGCCCCACCACCGAGAAGGTCACCCTGGCCGGCGGCGGAACCTTCACCGTGGTAGCCAAGGACATGGTGGTGGAAAGCACCACCGTCAACGTGGCGGACGCGAACGGAAACGCCCTGGGTTCGGCGAACGTCAACGTCACCGGCCCGGCCACGGTCCAACTGAATGTCTTTGCCACGCCGCAGGATCCGTCCAGTCCCTTCACCGGCACTCCCACCAAAACCATCCAAACGGCCAACGTCCAGTTCCTGGACTACAATAACGGCGCCAAGGCCGTCTGCGGCGACTACGGCGGCTACTGGCCCCTGGGCACCTGCACCGCCTACAGCGCCGAGTGGATCGGAACCATCCACATCCCGCCCAGCATCATCCTCCCTACGCCCTTCTGGCAGTTCAAGCACGTCTACCGCTTGCGCAACGTGGCCGACGACTCCGGCTACGCCACCCTGACCCCCATCCCCGGGACGGGCGCCTCCATCAACGGTTCCACCCAGCCGGTGGTCATTCCCACCTCCTCCTGGACCCAGGGGGACCATGGTTACGTCCAGGTGGCCCTGACCCCCGGACACTACGCCGTGGACGTGCGCAGCACCGAGCGGGACGCCTTGGGCGGCGCCGGCGACGTTCTCTACTGGTCCCAGGAACGCATCATTCCGCCTTGTCGACCCTTCGCCGGTCACTTCTGTCCAATGATCGCCATGGTTCCCCAATGGTCGCCTTTCGTTCCGGTGCCGCCCGCGGCCTTCCGGTCCTCACCCTTCCCCCTCCTGCATGGAGTGGTGTTGACCGTCGGCGATCCCCATGAACAGTTGAACGGCACCCAGGTCACCACCCCCATCGCCCCCCTGATCAAAAACGGACGAACCTTGGTTCCCATTCGCTTCGTCGGTGAGGCCCTCGGAGCCACCGTCCACTGGGACGCCGCCAAGAAAGAGATCGTCGTCACCCTTGGAGGACACACCGTCGTGATGACCGTGGGCAGCACCGCCTTCACCCTGGACGGGCAAGCCCAGGTAATGGACCAAGCTCCGGCCGTTGTTTCCCCCGGCTACACCATGGTGCCCATAAGGTTCATCAGTCAGGCCCTTGGTCTGCAGGTGGGCTGGAACGCCAAGACCCGTCAGGTGTTCATCCTGCATGCTCCCGGTTCCTCGCCCCAGGGTGGTTACAACACCGAACAGGCCGGTGGAGCGCACATCGGAGTCTCCTGATTGTCTCGGGCCGGGTCGGCACGCCCGGCCCCCCTTTTTTGGACTGAAAGGAGCGAAAGGCCATGTCCACCCACCGGAGCATTCACCGGATTCGGCGCCGGACGTCCCCGAGCCGCGAGGGTAACCGGCCATCGTTTTCGCGGACCGCCGCCACCGGGTTTCCTTCCGGCCAAGGTTGAGGGACTAATCCACATGAAGACAGCAGCCGTCCGGCGCCCAGGGATACTCCTCCTCGCCCTTCTCCTCGTCGCGGCGGCCTGCGGCTTCGCTTCCGACCGGACCGTCATCCCCCGGCCCTCGAGCCGGCAACCGGTCTGGATCGTGGTCGCCTCCGCCCTGGTCCGCCTGCGGGCCTTGCCGGGAGGGGCAGCCCTGGCCGCCTCCGCCTTCGGCAATGCCCAGACTTTCGTCATCGTCGGCCCCCATCCGCCGGCCTTCCTCGCCGGATGGAAAAGCCCCCGGGCCATCAGCGTCGGCGGCTACGCCCCCCTGGAGAAGCGCCTGGCTGCCGGACCACTGCCCGCGGGCCTGCGGGCGGTCGTCCTCGACCAGGAGGCCTGGCCCTTCACCCCGGCCGAGGAACGCAGACACCCCGGACGCTACGCCAAACTGGCCGCGACCCTGGTCCACCGCCGGGGCCTCCTCCTCGTCGCCACCCCTGCCACCGACCTGGCCAAATCCTCCGCCAAGGGACAGGAAAACCAGTATGCGGCTTTCCTGGCCGCCCGCTTCGCCGCCCGGGTGGCTCCCTGGGCCGACTACTACGAGGTCCAAGCCCAGGGGCTGGAAGGAAACCCCGCGGCCTACGGCCGCTTCGTGGCGGCGGCCGCCGCCCAGGCCCGCCGGTCCAACCCGCGGGTGGTGGTATTGGCTGGCCTGAGCACCAACCCGCCCGGCGACCCGCAGGTGAGCGCCGCCGCCCTCCACCGCGACGTGCAGGCCACCCGCGGCCTGGTCGCCGGCTACTGGCTGAACATCCCCGGCCCGTCGGCCTACTGCCCCCGCTGCGGTGCCCCACGCCCGGAGGTGGCCTTTCGCCTTCTGTCCCGCCTCCGCCAAACCCACGGTTAGGGGGAAAACAGTTGTCTCAACCAAAAGGCCCCGCGTTATTTCTTTCTGCACTTTTCGTCTTATTGATCTTGGCAGCCGCCGGCTGTAGCCTTCCCGTTCCGGGGCTCCCCTCCGCTCCCTCGTCTCTGACCCTGGCCACACCGTCCTTTGCGGGGGGGACATCCGGCCAACCATACTTCCAGCGGTTGGATGCCAAGGGTGGGGCCAAGCCTTACCGCTGGAAAGTGGCCAAGTCCAGCAGCCTGCCGCCCGGCCTCGCCCTGAACGCAACCGCCGGGACCATCGCGGGCACACCGGCCCAAGCCGGGATCTTTTCCCTCACCGTGGTCGTGACCGACCGGGCCGGCAGGACGGCTTCCCGCTCCTACGTCCTCCGGGTGGCCCAAGAGCCCTACTCGTTCTCCCCGCCGGTGCGGGCAACCATGGATTATCTGGAGGGAAAGACCACGGTTCCTCTCTGGGCGCCGATGGGACCGCGGCCGGAACTGTCCGGTTACTCCGCCTGGGTCCATGTCGCAACCGCCGGAAAGATCCCTTCGTACAGGGTGCACATCGGCCAATGTCCCGTCTTTTTTCCCAGAACCATCGTTTTCGGGTCCGGAAATTGTCCAGGGGCCGTGGTCAACCTGGTTTCCGGTTTCAGCTTTGGAGGGAACATCTACCCTTCGGCGGCGGACGCCCGCTCGACGTTGGATGGCCTCTCGACCAGTCGGCTGACGGCGCCCGGCCCCGCCCTGAACCTGGGCCACGGTGTGACGGGACGCAACCCTGGGGGGATCAAGGGACTCCTTTACTGGCGGGAAGACGGCTGGACCTTCGCCGTGGACTATAGCGCCTTCACTCCCGGCGGCCGCCGGAGCAACGCCAAAGAGACCGCCCAGAGCATCGTCGCCTACGTGGCCACTCACACCCTGCCGCTTGGACCCGGCGACCTCCTCACCGCGGGCTCCGGGGGCGACGCCTCCAGCGGCGCCACCGTCGTCTACCGAGCCGTGGGCAAAACGGTTTTCCAAACTTCCACCAGCGGTTACGCACCTCTCACCACCCTGAGCCTCATGGTCGCCCTGCGCCCCTACCCGAAGACCGCAGGAGCGCAGGCAACCGGAACGCCTCCGACGTCGTCCGGAGCGGCGCCTCCCTCCGGCGCCGCCGCCGTCGCCCACGATGAGGCCGTCATCTCGGCCCAATACGGTCAATGCCGGGCCTTCTTCGTCCCCAACGGCTGCCCCTTCGGTTCAGTGGCCCAGACCAGCGACGGTTCCGGCGGGCATCTGTACGGCGTCTTGCTCACCCAGAGCACCGGAGACGCCTGTTTTCGCGGCATCGCCTACTTCTTCGACGGCGAGAAACCGGTCGGCAGCAGCCAGGAAAACGTGGTCGCCCTGCAGTCCGACGGACCGGGAAGGTTCGCCGTGGGCTATGCCGTCAGCAACCCCAAGGTTGACCCCAGTTGCGCCGGGAATGGTTCGGCCGGCACGGACACCTACGTTTACGGCTGGAACGGTTCGGCGGTGGTCAAGATCTCGGGGAGTCCGCCGCCCCCGCCGGAAGTGATCGGGCCGTGAGGTCCGCAAAGACCCCGAGCAACCTGAACGGGGCAGCTTCCCCTTGTATTTGGCTGGTCGCCCTGGCCATCCTCCTGTCCGGTTGCGGCCTTCTCGAACCTCCCGCCACCCATCCGGCCCGTCCCGCGCCGACCAAAACCGCGGCATCCTCGCCGGCGGCCGCAGATCTTTCCGGCGGCATCCTCGCCTACGCCGGCGAACGGGGAATCGGCCTGCTGGACCCCACCGACGGGCGCAGCCGCCTCCTGGTGACGGCTCCCCGACAACAACAGGCTTACATGGTCTCCCCCAGTTGGATCTCCTGGCCCGGATCCTCCCGCCCTTCCCTGATCTTTTCCGCCGGCACGAACCACCATAACGGCTGGCTCTTCCGGGCCGATCCCTTCGCTGGCACCGTCCGGCCGGTCTTCGTCCGCTACTTCGGCCCGGCCAACGGCCTGTTCGACTCTCCAACGCCGACCGACGGCGGCTATTTGGCCTATTACACCGCCGGCTGCAACCCCGGCATGGGCGGACCCCTGACCGTGATCCCCCTGACGGGCGGCCCCCGCCGGACCTACGGCAACGACCTTTCCGTCGCCGGCGCCGCCCCCGGCGGGCGCCTGGTGGTCTTCCCATGGAATAACTTCGTGACCGGCCCCTGGGTCTGGCTCGACCCCCGGACCGGCACCCAGGAATCCTTCCCCTTCCTCCCCCGGGCCATCACCGATAAGGCCTACGGCCTTTCCTTCACCGCCGACGGGCGGGAAGCCGCCTTCCTGATCGCCCACAACCACCGGCGGAACCGGGTGGGTCTCCTGAACCTGGGCACCGGAAAGTGGCGCCTTTTGCCCCTGCCGCCGTCCCTGCCCGGCGACCCCTTCACCCTGACCCTGAGCCCCGCCGGGCGGCGCCTGGTGGTGGTCGCGGCCCGAGCCGGCTCCGCCGGCAACGGTTACGGCAACGGGCGCCTCTACCTTTGGGACCTGCCCACCGGCGCCGTTTATCCCCTCCTGTCCGGCCAGACCGTGTCCGCCGTCTCCTGGTCCCCGCCGCTGCCTGGGCAGCGTTTCTCCGCCCTGAAGCCCCTCCCGGTCCTGCCGCTGATCCACCTGCGGCTGGCCGTGACCGGCTACCGGACCGCCATGGCCAAGGGTGGCGCCGTCCGGCTTACGGCCACGGTGAAGGACGCCCGCAGCCGTCCGGTGGCCGGCCTTCCCGTCCTTTTCGCTTATTACTCCTGTGGTCCCGATTCCTGTAACACCGTGGACGTCGGCACGTCCGTCACCGTTCCCACGGGTACAGCCACCTTGTCCATGACCCTCACTTCTTCCGCCGTCCAACCTCCTTTCATCGCCCAAGCGGCTCCGCCTGGCTTTAGCCTTCGCGGGGAAGTGGTCGCCCTGGCCCAGTGGATGCCATCACCGAACGGTGGCACCCCTTGAGGGCCGTGAGGTCAGATGGGGCGTACCACCCACAGCGGAATGGTTGTTTTGTTGTCGTCGATGACCGCGGCGCTCCTCGGTCACCCGCACACCAAAGGAGGTTCCCGCTTGCTTCTCGGCGTCATCTCCGTCACCCTGGCCCTTTTCCTCTACACCTATTCGGTTTTCAACGCCCGCCGTCACGGCCTCCAACTCCGGCACCTGGCCACCTTCGGCACCGGACTGGCCGCGGACATCTGGGGCACCTCCCGGATGATCTTCGCCAACCCCCACCCCCAATGGGCTTCCCCCCACGCCTGGATCGGCATCGCCGGCGTCCTGGGGATGGGGTACCACTTCTACCTGGCCCTGCGCGCCGCCGTGTCCGGGCGGGCCGGCTCCGCCAACCGCATTTTTCATCGCGTCAGCCTGATCATTTACACCCTGTGGGTGATCGCCTGGCTTTCCGGCGCCGCGTTGGGGATGGCTACCGCCATGCGGGGACATCCTTAGGCTCATCTCCCCCACCGGCGGCCGTCGCGTTCGCCGCTTGCCCTCCCTCCCCAGCCGTCTTCCCTCCGCCTACCCAAAGAAATCCCTGGCCCATGTTGATCCCCGCCTCCGCCAAGAGGTTCACCTGTTCCGCCCGCTCGACGTTCTTGCCAATCACCCGTGCCCTCCGGTCGCGGAGGTAGCCGAACAACTCCCCATATTCCTCCCGTTTCGCTTCCAGACGGGAAATGCTTATTTTAACGAAGTCGCTCGGGCCGATCTTGCCCAGCAGCGAACGGTTGTCCAACTGCAGATCGTCGAAGGATATCCGCTGGAAGCCGCTCCGGCGGAGGATGGAAACGGCCCGCACCAGGTCACCGTCCGCGTCGTCCCCGCCGACCAACTCCGGAACCAGGTTGATCCCACCGGGGTCGACTTTCCCCAACCGCATCCGCATGAACTCCCGAAACTCGCGGTCCAGGATCGCCTTGGGAGTGACGTTGACGAACAGGTGCCCTCTGAGCGCCCGCGCCTTGGCCAAGTGCAGCACACTGGTCCAGGACTTGACCTCCATCCGCGCGGTCAGCCCGTCCGCCTCGGCTTTTTCCCAAAAGCGGGCCGGCGGCGTGCCGTCGTGGGGGCGTAGGAATGCCTCGTGCCCCATGGTCGATGCCGAGTCGATTTGGATGATCGGTTGTAGAATGTGTTTAAACATATTATCTCCCAAAATGATATGGGAAAATTTTTTGACTATGTGGTTTTCGCCGCAGCAAAAAAAAATCCTGCCGCCCGTTCCGGCGTCAGGTTGCTTCCCCGCGATCCAACCTACGGCTCTTCGAACGGCGTGCCTTTCGTCGCCACGAAGAGGCCCATCGGAATGGCGAACGTGCTCTCCCCGTCCCGGCGCGACGTCTCCAGGCCGAGGGCGGCAACCACCGGCGCCGGCGCCCCCGCCAGCATCCGCCGCAACTCGTCCACCCGCTCGGGCGGCGTCCCCGCCCGCTTGACCCAACCGGCGAAATCCATTCGCCGTTCCAAAAGACCGAACTCCCAGTGGGAAAGCCGCAGGTTCGCGGCGGCGAAAAAGGAAAACCACTCGGCCACCTTGTAATCCCGCCGGTGGGAAGGATCGCGCACGGCCTCCAGACGGTTGAGAAAAGTGTCCAAATCGTTTTCCGCCGGAGCGCAGGTGTCGATCACCAGCGCCCGCCCCCCGCGCCGCAGGACGCGCGCCATCTCGCGCACCGCCCGCCGCGCGTCGCTGAAGTGGTGCGCGGCGATGCGGCAGGTCACCAGGTCAAAACTCCCGTTCGCAAAGGGCAACTCCTCCGCCCAGCCCTCGACCCACTCGACGTTGCCGCCCTCCCCTGCCGCCGCGCCGCGCCTGGCTTCGTCCAGCATGGCCGGAACCGGGTCCAGGCCGATGACCCGCCGTGCCCGGGCCGCCAATCTCAAGGCCATGTGTCCCGCTCCGGTGGCCACGTCCAGGGCCGTTTCCCAAGGTCCGTCGCCCAGGTGGGCCAAAGCCAGTTCCAGAGTGCTCCCTTGGGCGAAGATCGCGTCCCGCCCATAGTGGGCGGCCTGCCGCCCGAACTGTTCCCGCGCACCCGCCACCATTAAAGGAGGCCCTCCCTTACTCCTCGGCATTCTCTCCGTCACCCTGGCCTTGGTCCTCTACACCCACTCGGTCTTCAACGCACGCCGCCACGGCCTGCGCCCGCGCCGCACGTTCACCTTCGGCACCGGCCTCTCCGCCGACATCCGGAGCCCCTCCCGGCTGATCTTCGCCAACCCCCGTCCCAGTGGTACTCGCCCCACGCCTTCGTCGGCACAGCTAACGCAACCACTGAACAAAAGCTAAATTCTAGTCAACAAACCACCCGTACGGATCTGCT
The DNA here is from genome assembly GCA_021798855.1 of Bacillota bacterium. Taxonomy (GTDB): domain Bacteria; phylum Bacillota; class Sulfobacillia; order JAJZIM01; family JAJZBP01; genus JAJZBP01. Next base: position 774 of record JAJZBP010000081.1, on the reverse strand, counting down.
TTGTCTGGGTCCGGTTAGGAAAAGACATCTCTAAGACCATACAGCCAACGTCTGTTCGAAAAGGCCCGTGTGCTTCCCCGGCGGGACGGCTCGCGTAGTCCCCGGCTTCGAGCCATCGATCGAAAGCGGCATCGTGTAAACGACCACTTATGACAAACACCTCTTCCGGTTAAAGATGCACTTTCCCTCCGAATGGAGTCGTGTCCGCTTTGGGCATAAACCTGATGAGCCTCGTGTACTCACCGTTCCTGAAAACTCGACAATACTTGCAGTTTCCCGCTCGTAATTGTCAAGACGCCGGGCGAACAGTTTTCCCGACCATTTGCACCGGGGAATCTCGCCCCGGAGCCGAAGCTAAACCATCCCACGGCGGGCCTTGCCCAGCGGAGGGCTGAGTAGGTGCCGCCGAGGATAGGGGTATTCCCCTGCCTCGACTTCCCTCGGAGGGACGCCGACCACGGACTTTCTCTGCCCGTAGCCTTCGGGATACACGACTCCAGTCACTCCAGACGTGCTTCCCGCGATTCCTTGCAGGTAGCGGGAAGGCGGACCTGGACCGGAGACGTTCCCCAAAATTTAAGCCCCGGCGGGCTATCGACACGGCTGCCGCCGCGTGGCTGGACAGCCCGTAGCCGGAGGCAAACTTGACCTGACCGATTACGCTGGTATAAGCAGGATTGACCTCAATTATCTCCACGCCGTTTCTGGCGGCACGGGAGTGAAGAAGCGCATGAAATTGTCTGTAGGCGAAAGCGGAAAGCATTCTGGCGTAAC
>JAJZBP010000080.1 GCA_021798855.1 Bacillota bacterium | reverse complement strand
GGACGACGCGGCGGCTCTCCCAGTCGGCGATCTCCCGGTCCAATTCGGCCAGGCGTTGCCTCAAGGCCGCCTCCTTGCCCAACAGGGGTTTTCTCTGCTCGTCGGCCCGGGCGTGGAAGGACTTCCAGGCCGGCTCCAGGGGGGGCCGGTGGGCCTCGCCGGCGCGCAGGGCGCGCACGGCGGCGGCAACCAGGAAGTCGGGGACCTCCAGGGCGGCCAGTTCCCCCTGCCACCGGTAAAGGGCGGCGGCGGTTTCCTCGATCGCCTCCTCCACCGACTGGGCGGCGGCGGCCACGGCTTCGCCGGCGCGGGTGAAGGTTTCCCGGTGGATGTCGGCGGCCGACCGCGCCTTTTCAAATTCTTGGCCGGCTTGCTGCTGGGCGTTCCACAGCCTGCGGGCCTGGGTGAGGAGGCCGCGGCGGGTTTCGGCTTCCCGGCGGACGGCTTCCAGGGGGACCAGGGACGCGGGATCGTCTTGCCCCTCGGGGGTCAGGGCGGCCAAGTCTTCCCGGGTCCGGCGGGCGAAAACGCCGGCCCAGGCCCAGGCCGCGGGGCCGGCGGCGAACTCCTCCAGTTCAGGGCGGGTCAGGCAATGCTGTTTGTTGTGCCATTCGGACAGGTCCCCGGCCAGTTGGGTTTCGGCCTGGCTCAGGGAATTTTCCTCGCGGCGGCGCTTGCCCTCGCCGGCGATTTGGCCCGCTGCGAGCCCGGCCAGTTCCTCGCGGGCTTGCGCGAGTTGCTGATACCTGGTGTGGGCCTCGCTTTCCCGGAGAACCTGGAGGCGGCCTTGGAGGCTTCGTTGTTCCTCTTCCAAGGCGGCGATGTCGGCTTCGGCCTTTTCCAGGGCGGCCACCGCCGACAGGTGGGCGCGCCGGGACGCTTCGGCCGCGGCCAGGGCTGCTTCGTGGCCGGCGTTTTTTTCCTGGAAGTCCACGGCGGCGACCTGGGCCTGGCGGTCCTTGAAGGTGGCCACCTTGGCGTGGATGGTTCCGGCGGCTTCCAGGGTTATCTTGGCCTGATTGATGGCTTCCAGGGCGGAGTCGATGTCCTCGATGATGTGGACCACCTGGTCCAGCAGATCGGGGTTTAGTTCGGGTAGGGAGTCGGACAGGAAGGAGCAAACCTGGCCGGGTTTCAGGTCTTTGTTCAATTTGGGGCTGCGCAGTTCGTGGATCAGCTTGAGGAGATCCTCGTATTCGGCGGGGTCCCGGAAGCCGAAGATGCGCTTGTTGATCAGTTCTTTGTATTCGCGGCTGGTGTCCACGACGGAGCCACCAAGGGGAAGGAGCTTTTCTCTCAGGGAGCGGCTCCTGAGCGGCACGCGGTTTTGGTCCAACAGGGCAAAGCCGGCGCCGAGGGCGCCGTCAACCGCGAACCCCCAGAAGTCCACCGACTGGCCGGGACGCCCCCGGCTTGAATAAAGGCCGATGCCGGTGGTCAGCCGGCGTTCGCCCTGCTCCCACTCGATGGACAGGTAGGCGGTCCGGTCCTGGTGGTAGAAGTCGCTCTCGGGCGTGGCCGCGGGGTCGCCCAGGAGGTAGAATTGGATGCTGTGGCCGGTGCCGCCGAAGGTGTCCAGTTTTTGGCGTTTCATTTCGCCGTCCAGGGCCAGGGTGACGGCTGTGGTGAGGACGGTGGACTTGCCGGCGCTGTTGCTGCCGCGCAGAACCAGGCGGCCTTGGGCGAAGTCGAAGGTGGCTTCGGCGAAGTGCCAGTAGTTGAGGAGGTGGAGGCGCCGGGGACGCCAACCGGGTGGGCCGGCGGAGGCGGAGGCGGAGACGGGGGGGCCGGAGACGGGCAGGTCGGAGGCGGAGGCGGAGACGGCGGAGACGGCGGAGACGGGGGGGCCGGAGGTGGAGGCGGAGACGGCAGAGACGGGTGGGCCGGCGGAGGCGGAGGCGGAGACGGCGGAGACGGGGGGGCCGGAGGTGGAGAGTTCTCCTGCCGGCTCCGGGGTTGGTTCCGGTTCCAGCCCCGGTCCCGGTTCCGAAGCCTTTTCCGGCAATTCGGCGTCCGCCTGGTTCATTCCGCCACCTCCTCTTGGGATCCATTCGCCCCGTTGTCCGCCGTCGTGGGGTTCGCCGCCGCCGGGTAAGTGCCCGCGAAGCGCGCCGCGAGCGGCAGGATCCGCAGGTAACCGTCGGCGTCGGGACCGGCCAGCATCCCCCAGCGTTTCAGTTCGCGGGCCAGTTCTTCGGCCAGGGCGGCGCTGCTTTGGCGCAGGCGCCCCACGCCCCAGCGGTGCACGTGGGCGGAGCGAAGACGGTCCACCAGCAACTCCATGTGGCCAAGGGTCAGGCGGATCTCGCCGCCGCCGTCAGGATTGAGTCGGCCGTCCGCCACCAGGTCGCGGACCAACCCGCAGAAGAGGACCATGGCCTGGGGCAGGGAACCGCCGAAGGGAAAAACGGCGCCCTCCGAGTTTTCCGCGGCGGCGGGGCGCCAAAGGACGGCGTAATGGGCGGTAACCTCCAGGTCCCAGCCGAAGGCGCGCTCCAAATCCCGGCGGATGTAGTCCTGACGCCCCCGGTCGTTCAGCAGGCCGAAGGCCTCCGGGTCGTCGGCGGCGTAAAGGACCGGCTCCAGGAGCAGGGTGCGATGGAGCCGGTGGCGCGCTTCCGTTGGTGACGATGCCCGTCTGTCCGGGGCCGTCCGGTGGGCCGTGCCCGGCGTGAGGGCCAACTCTTCCAGGCGCCCGCGCCGCTGCGGGTCGGGCGCCTGGCCGGTAACGGCCCCGGGACCGGCCCAGACCCCGGGACCGGCCCAGGCCCCGGGACCGGCCCAGGCCCCGGGACCGGCCCAGGCCCCGGGACCGGCCCAAGCCCCGGGACCGGCCCAGACCCCGGTCGCATTCCCATTCGCCGGCCCGGTCCCGGCGGGTTCGGCTCCGGTCCCCGCTCCGGCGCCCGCCGCGTCGCCCGTTTGGGCTCCGGCGTGCTCGTCCCCGGTTCCATCGGGCTCCGTTCCCAGTTCCGTTACCAGTCCCGTTCCCAGTCCCGTCCGGGCGCCGGCCCGGTTCGCCGTCCCGTCCCCGTCCAACGCTTCCACCACTTCGGGCCGCAGGTGCCACACCAGCCGCAACCCTAAGTCGGTGAATTCGTACAGCCCTTCCCCCTGGCGGTTTTGCACCCAACCGTCCACGTCCCCGTCCAACTTGGACAGGGCGCCGATTTGCTGCAGGCCGCCCAAGGCTCGCGCCAAGGAGAGGCGCTCGTCCCAACGGTTGAAGTCCGCGGCGGCGTGGGTTGCCAGCTCCTCCACCATCTCGGTGAGCAAAAAAGGCCGGTCGTCCCCGATGCCCTCGGCGTACCAGAGGAGCCAGGCGAAAAGTTCGTAGTCGACGGGAGCCTGCGCCCAGGAAAAGCCGTGCCCCGGCGTGTGCAGCGCCGGTTCCTTCACCAGCCTCGCCAGGTGGCGGGTGACGACCATGAACCACCCCGTCCGGTCGGCGAACCATTCCTTCAGTTCCTGCTGCCGGGCGCGGATCCGCCGGTAGCCGTCCTCGTGCTGGAGGATGGCCGTGCGGTCCAGGAGTTCCACGTACGGCCGGTGAAAATCGTCCGCGCGCAGGCGCCGGTTAGCCATGGCTTTTCCTCCTTTCCAGGACGAACCGGGGCAGGTGGAGCGTGCCGTCGGGAGCCTGGAGCGTCCCCCGGCGGCGTTCAGCCGGGTTTTGGAGCCGGATGATCGATCCGTCGGGGGCCGCTGCGCGGCGATCCGGAGAGGCGAGGCACCGGCTCAACACGAGCAGGAGCTTCCCCCGCACAACGGAATCGGCAAGCTCCAGGGATCCCAGGTCCACGCGATTTCCGGCGAAGAGGGCGTCCCAGAGGTTCGCTTCCCGCTGCCGTTCCGCCTGCTTGGCGAGCAGGAGCGCGCGCTCCTGCTCGCGGCGGTCGGGCACCGGCTCGGCCCCGGCCCGCTGGCTGCTCCGGCGGGAGATCGGGGTGAGGGAAAGCGGTTCAACCGGCTGTTGCCACGGGGGGAGGCGTGGATCGGCCAGGAATTGGTGCTGGCCACCCAAAAGATGCAGGGACGCGGCGCACCCGAAGAGCCAGGCCGCCAGCCGGTTGGCCTGGTCCAGGTCGTTTTGCCGGCGGCAGCGGCCGAAGGCCCGGGCCACCACCTCCAACTCCCGCCGCCGGCTGTAACCGGTCTGGCGCCGGTCCATCAACCGCTGGGTCTGGCGGACCACGCTTTCGATGGCCTCGGTGGTAACCCGACGCAGGGCGTCCAGGCCGCTTTCACTGAAAAACCAGGTCCAAAGGTTCAGCCACTGGTCCCGGAAATGCCGGCGGACGGCGTCCCGTTCGGGCAGGGTGCCGTCGGGTAAGGGCTTGGCCATTTCCAACTCGGTCAAAAGCTCGACCAGGCGGGCCGGGCGCCGGTCGGCGGCGGGGGTCTGATCCCGGGATTCGCGCCGGTCGTCGCTCGTCCCGTCCGGCGCCGGCGTCGCGCCCTCGCCCCACGCCCGCAACCCGGCGCGGATCCGCTCGGCCTGGGTGTTCAGGCTGGTGGCGAAGCGCGAGAGATATTCGATCAGGATCTGCTTGTAAGCCAAAAAGCCTTCGATTTGGCTCGGATCCTCGGGCCGGGCGTCGCGCAGGCGGGCCAGGAAGTCGTTGGCGTCCTGGCCCAACCGGTTGAAAGCCTGGTGGGCCTCGCGCCAGTGGCGCGCCACCCGATCGGCTTCGGGCCGGTCCTGGTCCAAGGTCTGGCCCAGGGCCTCCAGGTGTTCCAAAAGGGCGTCCCAAAAGGTGGGGTCCAGACTCCCCCCCTGGCCGTGGGCCTGTTCCAGCTGCACCAGCAGGCGCTCGAAAGCCACGCCGTAGTCGGTGATCTGGTAGCGGAGCCGGCGCTTCTTGAACTCCTCGATGCTCCGCCCGTGCCGGTCCTGCTCGGCGGTCAGGTTGCCCCAGTCCACCAGGGAGGAAAGGTCGGCTTCACACATCTCCGTGGTGTAGCGGTCGTCCAGTTCGTCGTGGACGAACCGCCAGACGGCTTCGACGTGAAACCAGTAGCGGTGGGCCTCATGCTGCTCATAGAAATAACGCATGACCGGCCGGTAGCGGGCGACGTTTTCCGCCGTCAGGTAACTGGCCTCCGGCACCTTCTGGGTCAGCTTGCGGCGGATGGTCAAGGGCGGACCACCCCGACCGGGGGAGAAGTGGACAATGATTTTTTAGACCTCATGATGTTTTTATTCGACATGGTTGGCGATTTCCTTGCCGGGCGGTTTCATTGTCGGCGCAGCATCGGCTGCAGGGAGGATCATGCACGGTGGCCGGGTGATGACCGTTGGTCGATTCTTTCCGTCCAGCAAGCTCTGTCGCCAGTGCGGTTTCAGGCTGGAAGACCTTCCGCTGGCGATTCGCACCCACCAATGCCCGGCCCGCAGCCACGCCGAGGACCGCGACCTGAATGCCGCCCGGAACATTCTTCGGGAAGGTTTGCGTCTTGCCAAAACTACGGATGGGTTGGCCTCCGGCATTCCCCTCGCTCCGCGAAGGATCGGGAAGGCAGCCTCCGGCCAACCCTTGATGGGACGGAGCCCTACCGGTGGTCCGCCGGGAAGTAACGCCTGTGGACAGGGGGTCTCTACAAAGCAGCACAGCCGCTTTGCAAGCCGTCTGAATGAAGCAGGAAGGGCGAAAGCCTGCGGGGATGGCATGAGCCATCCGGTCAAACACCAAGAAAAAGCAGCGGACGTAGGATGACTACATTTGACTACGTTTTTGGTGACAGATGGTGGGCTTGAGCATTAGCACCTGCCGGGTTAAAATGAGATTTGAGTCAAGGGGATATAGGGCAAAATACATCCGTTATCGGAGATGGAAACATGCTGGAAGAAGGGGCCTTGGAGCGCGCTGTGGCTCAGGTGGAGGAAAACCGGCGCAACCGGAACCAACTGCTTTTGGGGTATGCGCAGCAATTGGCGGCGGCGTTTGCGCTGGATGAGCGGGTGGACAAGGTCATTTTATTCGGGTCGGTGGCGGCTGGGGATGCCGGGAACGGGAGCGACCTGGATTTGGCGGTGGTGGCCGGGGTGGGGAAGGATGTGCCGCCCCAGCGGCGTTTGTGGAAAGATATTTTGCTGCCGGATGTTCCGGTGGGGGTGGATTTAATCGTGTATACTCCGGAGGAGTTCGCGGTCTTGCGGGATGAGCGGCGTTTTGTCCGGGAAGAAATCGTCCATAAGGGGTTGACTCTTTTTGAGCGCCATTGAGGCGGGTAGGGGTTGGCTGGAACAGGGGGTTGACGATTTGAGCGTGGCGGTAACCCTGAAGAATTCCCACCCCTTTGCGGCCTGTTTCTATGCGCAGCAGGCGGGGGAAAAGGCAGTCAAGAGCCTTTTTGCTTTTTTTGACCGGTCAATACCGCGTTCTCATTTTCTTGACGATCTTTACCCGCAACTGGCGGAAGTTCCAGCGGCCGAGGGACTGCTACCTCCAAAGGAGGAAGTGCGCGGCCTGGACCGTTTTTACGTTCCCACCAGGTATCCCGATGCCTGGGCCGGCGACAAGCCCAGCCGCCATTTCACTATGGAGGACGCTGACGAAGCCGTCAACATGGCGGAAAAATTGGTCGGGCCATTGGTGGTTTTCTTGGCCCGGCTACGGGAACGAAATGCGTTAAGGGAGAAAAGTAAAGTGTAGTAAGGCGGGGTTCAGGCTCCCCCCCTGGCCGTGGGCCTGTTCCAGTTGCACCGGCAGGCGATCGACAGCCACGCCGCAGTCGGTGCTCCGGTGGCGGAGCCGGAGCTTCAGGCTGCCTTCACCGTTCCCGGTGGTCGGCGTCATGGGGTGGCAGCGACCGCCGGTTGTCATTCACGATTACCCGAACCATTTCCGTCAGCGGGATCAAGCGGTCATCGATCTTGGAATCGAGTCGTTTCACCTCCACCCTGAGCTCGTTCCGCAAGCCGGTGAACCGTTCGTCCATCAGTTTATCCATCCCGGTGAAGCGTTCGTCCATCAATTTTTCAAAGCCGGTGAACCGTTCGTCCATCCTTTTATCCATCCCGGCGAACCGTTCGTCCATCCGTTTCTCAAAGCCGGCGAAGCGTTCGCCCATCCGTTTCTCAAAGCCGGTGAACCGTTCGTCCATCCGCTTCTCCATCCCGGCGAACCGTTCGTCCATCCTCGCGAACCGTTCGTCGGTTCTCTTTTCCAAACTCTCAAAACGTTCGCCGGTCCGCCGATCGAGTCCGTCGATCTTCGTGTTAAGTCCATCGATCTGCGCGCTTAATTTTTCCAAGCTGGGGGCAATCGCCCTCTCCAACCACTTGAAGCCTTCGTCGAGCACGGCCAATTCCTCCACCTCCAAAAGCGAATCCAGCATAGCACAGGATTCTCCTTTCGACAATTGCGGTTTCCCCCGGCGCTTCCCGTCGCCATGCTCGTTTCCTGCCGGAGCAATGGCAATGGACGACATTGAACCAAATTCTTGGCCGCGGCGAACCGGTCAGGCTCAGCGCGAGTGGTACGAAAGCCCTCTGTTGCTATAAATTAACTATAGCACGCCGGCGGAAAGTGTCAAGGGTTGGCGGAAAAGGAAAGGAACGATGGAAAATAGGGTTGGAAACGGTTTCGCCGAACCCGCCCCGGAGCTGAACCGGTCGTTGAGCACGGTCGGGCAGCGGCCGAAAATCGCCCTGAAAAAGACCTCTCTCAACCCGTTTCATGCCTCGCCCCCTCAAAAATCCTAGGCGCCGTCAAGCCGACCGCCGCCGCCGGCGTTTTCGGTTGGCCGTCAGGCCGGATTGTCGGGCACCAGGTGGGGGCCGGTCCGGAGGAAGACCAAAAGCTTTTTGGCGATGACCTCCTCGCGGGTCAGGCAACGGCCGGCGTCCTGGTCGAAGAGGCGGATATCCTGGCGCAGGTACTCCAGGTCGCGGTCCTCCGAAGCCGTGGCCAGGGCGATGGCGCCGCTCACGGCCGAGGTGCCGCCGGTCAGGTCGGCGATGATTCGCGCCGGCGCCAGACCCAGGGCGGCGGCCCGGCGGTAAATCGGTCCGATCCGTTCCCACACCTCCACCAGGTCGTTGGCGTCCTCCACCTCCACCTTGTGGCAGGCGGCCGCCGGGGCCAAAAGCCCCACCAGGGACGCCGCGGCGGCGAACTGGTCCGCCGAGCCGTCGGCCCCGGTCGAGCACAGGAGCCAACAGTGGGCGAGAGCCGGCGCGTGGTGGCGGACGGCCGCCAGGAGTGGTCCCCAGTTGCTTTGACCGACGGTGTTGAGCAGATCCTGGGACGGCGGGGCGGCGGTTTGGGCGAGGTTGAGCGCCGCGCCTGCCGCGGCGGTTTGGGCGGTGGTCTCGATCAGTTCAAGCGTTCCCGACCGGCGACAGGGGCTGAGGCCGATGATCAGGCCCGCGTATTCCGCCGGCGTCTCCATGTGCACGCCGCCGGGGAGGAAGAGGCGGCGCAGCTTCCGGTAAACCAGGCCACCGAAAAGCGCGAAGAGAGCGAGCGGCAGGCCAATGTGCACGATGGCAAAATAAGGTTCCGCCGGCAGGAGCGACTTTTCCCACCCGGTGATCCCGTCGTAAATCGACAATATGAGCCAGGAGAGCGCGGCCCAGGCGCCCAGGGCTTGCCAAAAAGTCTTGGTGTCCCGGCTCGGGTCGGAAATGTGGGCGAAAGCCCGGTTGATGGTCGGAGCGGGGATGGC
>JAJZBP010000079.1 GCA_021798855.1 Bacillota bacterium | reverse complement strand
TGGAACCATCCAACCCATCGCCGCCATCGGCGGGATGGCCAAGGCCAAGGGGATCGTCTTCCACAGCGACGCCACGGCGGCATTGGGTCAAATAGCCGTGGACGTGGTGGCTGACAACCTGGATTTATTGACCGTTTCCAGCAACGATCTCTATGGCCCGCGGGGCAGCGGAGCCCTCTATGTGCGCCAAGGCGTCCGTCTCAACCCCGTCCTGTACGGCGGTGGCCAAGAGCGGGGAATCCGCTCCGGCTCCCTGTCCGTGCCGTCCCTGGTGGCCTTCGGCGAAGCCGCGCGCCTCGCCAGGGGGGAAGGACCGGCGGAGGCCAAACGGCTTTCGTCCCTCAGGGACCGTTTCATCGTTGGCATCCTGGGAAGCGTCGAACGTTGTCACCTCAACGGCCCCCGGGAAGGACGCCTGCCCAATAACGCCAGCATCCGTTTCGACTTCGTGGAGGGTGAGGCCATTCTCCTATCCTTGGGCCTCGCGGGTATTTACGCCGCCTCCGGGTCGGCCTGTACTTCTTTGACCCTTGAACCTTCCCACGTGCTCCTGGCCCTGGGCGTTTCGCACGCCGATGCCCAGGGTTCGATTCTCTTCAGCTTGGGCAAGGGTACCAACGACGACGACATCACCTACGCCTTGGAGCAGTTCCCCCCGATCCTATCCCGCCTTCGGTCCATGTCCCCCCTGACAATTTGACACCCAAATCCACGCCACGCCGAAAGCCACCTTTCCCCAACGGGAGGAGGTGGCTTTTGGCTTTTAAACCGGCTGATGGCAAGGTCGCTAACGATTCCGTTTTCTGCCCTCCCGGCCGAAACGCACGTAGGCGGGATGGCGGTTTTCCTGACGCTCCTCCACCTCCGGCTCTTTGGTGGCATTGTCACAGTTCTCCCTCATATCGTCGGCGCCGTCGCGCTCCCTGCCCATCGGAAGTCCTTTGCCCTTATCCAGGTGTCGCCGTGTCTCCCAAAATCGCCCCAAACTACCTCCCATTTGCCGGCTCACCAAAAGCACCTCCCTCCAATGGCCGAACCGCCCGCTCCGGCGATCTTCGCCGCCTCTCTCCGGAAGACTTCGTTGAGCGCCGGTTCCGCGCCACCGTTTCCTGGATTTCTTCTCCCCCTCGGCGCAAATTCCTCCTAAGTTTAAGCTAATTTAAATGTTTTTTCTTTCCTTCATTCCGACTCCCGCAGCACCAGGTCCAAGAAATCCAATGTCTTCGGGCGGCGCTCCAGACGGTGGATCATGGTCGCCCGCAACAGCGTTTCCATCTCCCCCCGCACCGCCTTACCCGGTCTGAGCATGGTCAGCCGTCCGGGATCCGTGGCCCAAAGCCGTCTCAAGGTCTGCCATGCACCCCGGGAGATGGTCATGGTCCCCCGGCCCTTGCGCTCCGAACCGCACCGCCCGCAGAGCACTCCGCCCTCCCCAGGGTGGTAAACCACCGCTTCCCTTCCCTCCTCCAAATCGGCCCCGCAGTGGACACAAATGTCCAGTTCCGGACGATACCCCAAGGAAGCCAAGAGCAACCCTTGGACCAGAACCAAAGCGTGGCGCAGGTCGGGATGCCCGGCCAGAAGATGCAAGGAGGCGAGGAACGAGGGGAAAAGTCCGGCATTTGGATCCTTTTCACCCAAGAAACCATCCGCCAGTTCCGCCAAGTAAGACGCCGCCGCCATCCTCTCCAGTTCTTCCCGCAACGCACGGAAACCAAAGACCGCTTCGCACTGGACGACCTTGTCCAGTTCCCGACCCCGGTGGAGCAGGAGGCGGGAATGAGTGAAGGGAAGGAGGCTACCGGCCAACCGGCTACCGGGACGCCGAACCCCTTTGGCCACCGCCCGCACTTTGCCCTGATCGCGGGTCAACAAAACCACGATCCGGTCGGCCTCCTTCAGTTCATAGGAGCGAAGGCAAATCCCTTCGGTGCGGTAGAGGGGCACTGCTGACCGTCCTTTCCCGGGAGGCCGTGAATAAGGCTTTCATCCGGAACCCACCCCTTCCGCCACCTCCCAGCTTTCAATCTCCCCCCAAGCCCATTCCCCGCAGGAACCCCTCCCGATTACGCCAATCTTTTTTCAACTTCACCCGAAGATCCAGGTAGATCCTCCTATCCAGAATACCCTCCAGTTCCTTCCGGGTCAGGGATCCGATCTCCTGCAACCGCCGCCCTCCCTGGCCGATGATGATCCCCTTCTGGGATTCCCGCTCCACGTTGATCACCGCCCGTATGTACGTAAGGTTTTCCCGTTCCTCCATCTCATCCACGATCACGGCAACCGCATGGGGAATTTCATCCCTGGTTAAATGCAGGATTTTCTCCCTGATCAGTTCCGCCACCACGAAACTCTCCGGCTGATCCGTCACGGTGCCCTCCGGATAATATGCGGGTCCTTCCGGCAAAAAGCCCAGGGACACTTCCCTTAATTCCCCCAACCCCATGCCGGTCAAGGCGGAGATCGGAAACGCCCCAGCGTAAGGATGCAGGGAAGCATAGGACAACATCCTAGCCCCAACTTCTTCGTCCGGCACCAGATCCCTTTTGTTGCCGGCCAACAAGACGCATGTCTGCGCCGGAAAGTTACGCACCACCGCTTCTTCCCCTTTTCCCGGCAAACGGCTTAAATCCACCACATGCCAGAGCAGGTCCACCTGCGACAGGGTGCCGGTCGCCGTGCGCACCAACTTCTCCCCCAAGAGGTGCCTGGGCCGGTGGATGCCCGGAATATCCAAAAGGATCATCTGCCATCCCTCACCGTGTAGGCAGGCGACGATCCGGTTGCGGGTGGTCTGGACTTTATCCGAGACGATGGCCACTTTCCGCTCCAAAAGCGCATTGACCAGACTGGACTTGCCGACATTTGGGCGACCCGCCAAGGCCACGAAACCTGATTTCATTTAGCCCCGCCCTCCTTCCCACAAGCCGCCAGAACCAAAATCAATAAAAGACCGCCGACGATACTTGCCAAAACCAAGAGTTCGGGATTTTCCCGCCAACGAGTCGATAGAAGAAGCGGCAACCTGGACAACCGCGGCGGGTAAACCAGCAGGCCGAAGAGAAACGCCGCCGCCGCCGTCACCATGACCGCCCCCGCCGCCACGTCCTTGGCCACCCCGGCCAACCTGCGATATTCGTCCCCCACCACCAGATCAACGACCGCTTCCACCGCCGTATTGAACACCTCGGCCGCCAACACCAGCGACGTGAAAAACAAGATGCCGCCCATTTGCCAGGCGGGCAGGCGGAGGAGCCAACCCCCGGCCAAAGCCAGATAGCCGATGAGCACCTGGAAACGGAAATTGACCTGAGTGCCCCAGGTGTGAGCGATGCCGCGGCTGGCATAAGTAAACTTGGCCAAAACGCCTCTGCTTCTCCCTGCAGGCCTTTGGATCAACCGCCCAACCCCAAGGCTATGCAAACCCGTTCCGCCGCCCGGTTCATTTTTTGCTCTTCCTCCGGGTTGTGGTGGCCATAGCACAGAAGGTGCAACGTCCCATGAACCGCCAGGTAGGCCACCTCCCGTTCCGGCGAGTGGCCGTATTCTCCGGCTTGTTGCAGCGCCCGTTCCACGGAAATGACGATCTCGCCCAGGAGCGGAGTTTCCTCTTCCGGGCAAGGTGGTTCGCCTTCCGCCGCTTCCAGCGGGAAGGACAGAACATCGGTCGGCTGGTCGAAACCGCGAAATTGCCGGTTCAATTCCCTGAGTTGCCCGTCTCCGGAGAGCACCACCTCAACCCGCCCCGATGGGTTGCCATTCTGACGCAAGGTTTCGGTTACGGCCTTTTCCACCAAGGCCAGGTACTCGGCCCCCGCCGCACCTTCCTCGTCATGTTGAACGACGACCAGACTATTCGGCGTCTCATGTTCGTCTGTGATCAACATGGGCGGCACCGAACCCAAGCATTCGTCATCATCCTTCCGCATTGAACGCCCCCCCCGGCTTCACCGCTCCAGAGCCCGGGAACGGCAAGCCGTTATTCTCCGAACGTTGGTTCTTCATCGCTTCTGGATCTTTGGGGCTCAGCCCGGCCTCCTCGTTTCACGAGAGTCTTTCCCCATAACCCTTGGCAGCGCTTTCCCCGTTGGTCCCGGTCGAGGAAAGGGGCGGATATTCGATCCGTTGGTGCCCGACCCCCATGAGGACGTGGGTGAATACCCGCGCCACCGTATCCAATTCCTTCAGGGTTAGTTTGCTTTCGTTCAACTGTCCGTCATGCAAGCGCTCCTGCAAAATTCGATGCACCGTCCCTTCAACGTGCCCCGGCATCGGTTCTTTAATTGAGCGCACCGCCGCCTCGACCGAATCGGCCAACATGACTATGGCGGCCTCCACACTCTTGGGCTTGGGCCCGTCGTAACGAAAATCGTCCTCCCGCGTCAACCCGAGCTTCTTCCCCTTTTCCCGCAATTCCTCCGCCCGGGAGAAAAAGTAGCGCACCAAGGTAGTCCCGTGGTGTTCGGCGATGAAGTCGGCTATTTTCGCGTGTAATCGGTGCTCCTTGGCCATTTGCAACCCGTCTTTGACGTGGGAGGTGACGATCAGCGTACTCAGGGCCGGGGAAATTTTGTCGTGGGGATTCTTGCCTCCAAACTGGTTGTCGATGAAGAAATATGGCCTTTTCATTTTTCCGATATCGTGGTAGTAGGCACCGACCCTGGTCAAAAGCGGATCCGCTCCCACCGCTTCGGCGGCGGCTTCGGCCAGGTTGGCCACCACCAAACTGTGGTGGTAGGAACCGGGAGCCTTGAGCATCAGTTCCCGGAGCAACGGTTGGTTCGGGTTGGACAGTTCGAGCAGCTTTATCGGAGTCAGGATGCCGAAGAAACTCTCCAAGAAGGGCAGGCACCCGATGGTGATCACCGACGAGACCACCCCATTCACCCCGCTCCAGGCGAGCGCCTGCCAAAAACCGGCATTCAAGGGGAAGGGCCCTTGAAGAAAAAAGCTGGACAGGACGCCCAAGACGCTGCCGCCGGCCACGTATAGTCCGGCCCGCATCAAATCCACCCGTTGGGCCACTTTGGAAACGGCGAAGGTGCCCGCCAAAGCCCCGCTGGCCAAGGGGATCAGCGCCTGCACCGGAACTCCCAGCGTCAGCGCGATGCCCAGCAGGTAAAGAAAAGCGAAGAGAATAGCCAACCGTCCGTCGGCGAGAATGGTGAGCAACATGGTGGATGCCGCCAAGGGGACCAAGTAGGGGGATATGCCGTTCAATAAAACGGCCAGGAGGAAAGTCAACAGGCTGATCAAGCCCAGCATGACCAAAAAGCCGTCGTTGGCCAAGGCTTCCCGCTGAAATCGCTTGAAATACAACCATACGGTGGCGAAAAAAACCAGGGTAAAAAGGATTCCGCCCACAAAAGTGGTCAAATTGACCCCGGAAGTTCGACCCAAAGCCGCCAGCCGTTTCAGGTCGTCGCTGGTGACCTTGGTCCCCTTCTGCACGATCATTTGCCCTTTCAGCAGGTAGTGGGGGGGCACCTTGGCCATGGCCGCATCCTGCCGTTGTTTGGTCGCGTTCGCGTCCAGGATCTGATTCGGCTGGACCAGCCACCCCACCAAGGCATTCAGGAAAACAGCGTCATCCCCGGTAACCCCCTGCGAAAAAAGCTGCGGTCCGACTTCATCCCTGGCGAGAACCAGGCTGTCCCCCGGACGGATGGGCGTCTGCATCACGACCGTCAGGGCCGTGTTCGCCTCCTTCATGTCCACGGAGAATTGTCCGGCGCTTTCGTTCAGGATGTTCGCGCCCACGCTTTGCGGCACGACGATATTGCAGGCTCTTTGCACAACCTCCCCGGCGGTCAAGCCGGACTTGAAGCGCATGGCCAGCATGCCGGTGAAGCATTGTTGCAGGAGACTCTTGGCGTAGGGGAGGGCATCCGGGTTGTTGACATACACCGGGGCCACCTTGGCCGCCGCTTTGTTCTTGAGGCCGTCCATAACCACCGGATCCAAGACCTGACGCGAAGCGGTGATCGTTTCGGGAGCAATCTGCCCCACCTGCAGGGTTACCCGCTGGCTGAAGAAATAAGAGGAAAACACTCCCGTAAACGCCAACAGGAAAAAAGCCAACACCAACCCTCGGCGAAATTTCGGATTCCGCCGCACCCGGGAGAGCAACCGTTTTGTCCCTTCACGCCAAAGGCGTAAGGTTTTTTCCCTGACCTCCGTCAAGGTTCTCCACCCTTCGCTCATGTGCTTCATAAGCCTGGATGATCTTTTGGACCAACGGGTGCCGGACCACGTCTTTCGGGCCGAACACCACGGTGGCAATACCCGGAATCCCCCGCAGGACTTCCTTCGCCACCACCAAACCGGATTTCGTCCCCCTTGGCAGATCGATCTGAGTTATGTCCCCGGTGACAACTCCCTTGGAGGCAAATCCCATTCTGGTCAGAAACATCTTCATCTGCTCCGAGGTGGTGTTTTGGGCCTCGTCCAAGATCACAAAGGAATCGTCCAGGGTTCTCCCCCGCATGTAGGCCAAAGGCGCGATCTCCACCGTCCCCCGCTCACGGTACTTGAAAAAAGTCTCTTCCCCCAGAACGTCATAGAGAGCGTCGTAAAGCGGCCGCAGATAGGGATCGACTTTCTCCTGCAGGTCTCCAGGCAGAAAACCCAATTTTTCTCCCGCCTCCACCGCCGGACGGGTCAACACGATCCTGGCAACCTGCCGTTCCCTCAGGGCATTCACCGCCGCCACCACCGCCAGGTAACTTTTTCCGGTGCCGGCCGGCCCTATCCCCAAGACCAGCGGGTTTTCCCGAATCGCCCGCAGGTATTCCGCCTGTCCCAAGGTCCGCGGTTTGATCGGCCTGCCTCCGGCGGTTACCAGAAGAACCTGACTCAGCGCACTGAGATCGGCTTCCTCTCCCCCTTTGACCAGTTCTACGGCATACGAAACGTCGTTCTCGGTCAGGGTATTCCCGCCGGACACCATCTCCACCAGCCGTTCCAGCACTTTGGTCACGCCGGCTCGCGCTTCGTCGTCGCCCACCAACAGGAACTCGTTGCCCCTGGCGGCTATCCCCACTGGAAAGTATCGTTCGATTGTCCGCAGGTGCTGATCAAATTCCCCACATAAAACCGCCGCCTGCCGGTTGTCGGCGACCCGAAAGGCCGTTTCCATTTTACCGTTCATCCGCTTCGACCTGATCGGAAAAGGCACGGCGAACCATCCCGGCAACCGAAGCGTTTGACATCAAACACCTTCCCCCGCGCCGGAAGCGGAAGGCCGAGATTCCGCCTTTGCGTTTTTCTTCTCCAGCGAATCTATGGATCGAATCATCCCAATATCTTCCTCGGCAATTGCCCTTGCCTCGATCTTTACAGTTTGTTTACCCCCCGGCAACATCACAAACCGATAACTCACCAATTTCCCTCCCGGTGCCAGCCGCCGCCGGATGGTGGCCAGAGCCCTTTCCCCAGCCTTCTTCTCCGCCTGGGCCACGCTGAAACTGAGCACTTTTCTTTTTACTTGGCGGAAGTCCAAGCTTATAACTTCGACGTGAAGCGACGTAATCCTCCAAACATGCCGATAGATCAGATAATCGGCAAACGGAGGAGCCTTGCGCCCGGACATGATCATTTCCATTTCAGAAAATTTTATGATCAAACGCCGGTATCTGCCGGCCTCCGGCAGCACCAATCTCCGCCGCAGGGGAGCCTCGCCGAAACCACGGTAATCCACCCTGCCGGTGATTTTCCCCTGGGCTCTGACCAAGAGCGGCCGTCCAAGCGGCCCGTTTCCCAGATTGCCGGTGACCAGCACCTGTCCCTTGTTGACGTCCTCGCCAAGCCGAACCAACGATTCCCCGGCGGAAACTTCAATTCCGGTCAGCCGGGCCTTCTTTCCGGCCACCAGATCCGCCGGTTGTTCCAGATGGGCGAACGGTTTTTCGTCGGGCACAATCCGAATGCGCACCAGGATTCCTTCCCGTTGGATGCCGGCCCATGCCACCCCCCCAACCTGCCGCAGAATGGCCTCCTCGACCCGGCGGGGATCAACCGCGCCTTGGGCGACACCCCGGTAAAGGCCGCCGGCCGCAGCGCCGCGTTGCACTTGCAGGGCCATGGCCGGGCTTGCCCCATCCACCTGAATGAACCAAACGTGCGTGGCCAGGAAATATACAACCACGCCGAATAACAGACAACCGGTCACAAGGATCGGCCGGCGCCGCGCGGAGCGCGCCCAAAAAGGAACTCCTTCCCTCCCGACCACCCGGAGCCGGCAACCAGCGTCCCTGGCCAGGGAAGGGAGTTGCCGGAACCATCCGAGGTCGACCCATCCCTCCAGATCGTTGCCGACCACCCGGACCTCTTCCAACCCTATTCCCCGGTCCAAGGCGGCATTGAGGAACCTTTCCGTGTTGGAGCCAACCACCCTGACCCGCAAACGACCCCTGAGCATTTCAGGTCGGGTCCATTCGTATACCTCTGATGATTCCCGCGGCCAGGCAATCCTCCGGCGTGATCCTCCGCAGGCTCAAATCCTCCCCATAAACCGTCAGCCTGCCTGCAGCGGCTTTGAAACAAACAGTTTGCGGACTGAAGGTGATGATCCCGCGGTGGTTCTCCACAGTCAGCGTCAGACCCCCGAGCAAAGTGACTCTGGGCAGGTTGTAGACCACGTCCTCCGGCAGATCGACAATACGTTGCAGCCAATGGTGAAATCGGCCTCCGGCATTAC
>JAJZBP010000078.1 GCA_021798855.1 Bacillota bacterium | reverse complement strand
TCGGCGAACCCTCTCACGCCCAGTTCGCCGCCGGGGGGCGGCTCCCGTGCTATAATCGCATTTTATATTTGATTACCATATGGGGAGAGGAGTGAGGCTTCCTTGGAAAAAGAAGTGCTGTTGTCGGTGGAGGGGCTGCGCAAGTTGGAGGGCGAGTTGGAGCACCTGAAGGCGGTCCGGCGGCGGGAGGTGGCCGAAAGGATCCGGCAAGCCAGGGACTTCGGCGACCTTTCGGAGAACTCCGAATACGAGGATGCCAAAAACGAACAGGCTTTCGTGGAAGGCAGGATCCTGGAAGTTGAGAAAATGCTGCGCAATGCCAAATTGGTGGATGTGACGCAGGGGAAACCGGGGATTGTGGGTATCGGGTCCTGGGCCAAGATCCTCGACATGGACAGCGGGGAAATCACGGAGTTGAACATCGTCACCTCGACCGAGTCCAACCCACGCGAAAGCCGGGTTTCCAACGAGTCGCCGGTGGGAAAGGCCCTGATGGGCAAACAAATGGAAGAAGTCTTCGAGGTGCATGTTCCGGCGGGGCGAGTGAGGTTCAGGGTGCTGGAGGTACGAAGCTGAAGGGAGAAGGCTTGGGCCGGGACGACTCGGGTCGGGGAGCAAAACCGTCGACGTCAGCGAAGGAAGGTTTCGCCTCCGTACATGCGCCCGTCGCCTTTGGCGAGGGCAAGGAACAGACCTCCAGCGAAACCTTTGACGCCCAGTTCGCCGCCGGGGGCGGCTCCCGTGCTATAGAGGAAACCGGGTCCAAGGCGGCGGAAGAATTGTTGGCCGTGCGCCGGGATAAGTTGGAGCGGTGGCGCCGAGATGGATTCGACCCGTTTGGGGGGCGGTATGCGCGTTCCCACACGACCGCCCAGGTGGTGGAGGGGCATCCGGCCAACGACGGTCAAACGGTGGCGGTGGCCGGCCGGTTGATGGCCATGCGCGGCCACGGCAAGGCGGCTTTCGCCGATCTGCAGGACGCTGCAGGCAAGATCCAATTGTATTTTCGGGAAGACGTCCTGGGGGAAGCCGCCTACGCGAGGCGCGACCTGCTGGACCTGGGGGACATCATCGGGGCCGGGGGGAAGGTCTTTCGGACCCGCCGGGGCGAGGTCAGTGTTGAGGTGGCGGAGTTTGTTCCGTTGGCCAAGTCGCTTTTGCCGTTGCCGGAAAAATGGCACGGGCTGCGGGACGTGGAAGCCAGGTACAGGCAGCGGTATTTGGATTTGATCGTCAACCAGGGCAGCCGGGAGATTTTTGCCGCCAGGACGAAGATCCTGCGGGAAATTCGCTCCTTTTTGGACGAGCGGGGCTTTCAGGAAGTGGAAACGCCCGTCTTGACCAGTGTGGCGGGAGGAGCGGCGGCGCGGCCGTTCCACACTCACCACAATGCTCTGGACCTGCCCCTAACCCTGCGGATCGCCCTGGAGTTGCCGCTGAAGCGGTTGCTGGTGGGGGGGATCGAACGGGTGTACGAGTTGGGCCGGGTTTTTCGCAACGAAGGAGTGTCAACCCGGCACAATCCTGAATTCACGATTCTTGAACTGTACCAGGCCTACGCCGACTACGGCGACATGATGGACCTGACGGAGGGGCTGGTGGCCCACCTGGCCCGGAAGGTGACCGGGTCGTCCCACGTGGTCTATCAGGGCGAGGACATCCGCCTCGAACCGCCGTGGGCGCGGGTGTCTTTCCTGGAGGCGGTGAAAGATCATACGGGTGTGGATTTTGGGGCGCTCGCGGGGGCCGCGGCGGCGCGGGACGCGGGGGAAAAGCTCGGTTTGGAAGTTCCGCCGGCGGCATCCTGGGGAAAGGTGGTTGACCTGGCTTTCCAGAAATTCGCCGAGCCGCATTTCCGCCAACCGACTTTCCTCACGGACTATCCCGTGGACATTTCTCCCCTGGCCAAACGGCGTGCGGATGATCCGCGCCTGACCCACCGTTTCGAGGCCATCGTGGTCGGACGGGAGTTGGCCAATGCTTTTTCCGAGTTGAACGACCCGTTGGACCAGCGACGGCGTCTTTTGGAACAGGTGGCGGAACGGGCGGCGGGGGATGCGGAGGCCCACGAGATGGACGAGGATTTCGTCACGGCCATGGAATACGGGATGCCACCGGCCGGAGGATTGGGGATCGGCATAGACCGCCTGGTGATGCTCCTGACCGATGCCGCTTCCATCAGGGAAGTCATCCTGTTCCCGTTGCTCCGGCCCTGATCCATCCGGCTCATGGTACGACCGCGAAGCGGGCGGTGGAGAAGGAAGGATTCGCTCAGTTTACAATTGAATCCTACCAAATCTGGAGGTGGGGCGCTGTGGCCGGCAAAGTGGTCAGCGTGAGCCTCGGATCATCCCGCCGGGACGACCGGGTCGAGGCGACTTTTTTGGGGAAGGCTTTCGAGATTTCCCGGGTCGGCATGGACGGGGATATCGACCGGGCCGAAAAAATGATCCGTGAACTGGACGGCAAAGTCGCCGCCATCGGGCTGGGCGGGATTGACATCAACCTGGTGGCCAAGGGTGAGCGATACGTGCTCAGGGACGGGCTGCGTCTCAAAGAGGCGGCTCGGGTGACGCCGGTGGTGGACGGTGGCGGGCTGAAGGATACCCTGGAACGGGAGGCGGTGCGCCACTTGGCGGCCAGGGTGACGCCACCGCTTTTGGGGCCGCCCACTCCGGTGCTGATGGTGTGCGCCCTCGACCGCTTCGGCATGGCCGAGGCCCTGGTGGAGGCCGGATGCCCTGTGGTTTTCGGTGACCTCATTTTCACCATGGGTATGTCCTATCCCATCCGGTCTCTGGAGGAACTGGCCGGGTTGGCCAAACGCCTGCTGCCGGAAATGGCCAAGCTGCCCTTCAATCTCCTCTATCCCACGGGAAAAGAACAGGAGAAACCATCCGACGACCGGTTTTCGGCCTATTTTCAAGAGGCCACGGTGGTCGCCGGCGACTACCACTATATTCGCAAATATCTGCCGCCGGAGATAACCGGCAAGACCATCCTCACCCAAACGATCACCGCGGCCGACGTGGAGGATCTGCGCCGGCGAGGGGCCGCGTGGCTGGTGACCACCACTCCGGCCTTGGGAGGGCGGTCGTATGCCACCAACGTGATGGAGGCCCTGCTGGTGGCCATCCTCGGCAAGCAACCGGAAGAGATCGCGGCGGATGATTACTTTTTCCTGTTGCGTCAACTTGGCTTTGTGCCGCGGATCGAGAAGCTGAACTGAGCTTGGCCGAAGCCGCGGGGGAGAGGGGCGAATAATTTTGGCCACGGTCGAAGAAGTCAGGGAAAGCCTGCGGGCTTTTCAAACCAACTACCTGGGGAACACCCGCCTGCAGGAGATGAATCGGGGTTGGGACCGGGTGATCCGGATCGAGGTTGAAGATCATCCGGACGTTTTCACCCTCATCCTCGAAAACGGCGAGTTGCGGTTGGAGGAGCAATCCGGGCGCAAGCCCCATATGGTCGTCAGGGGGGACAGCGAAATCGTCACCGGCGTCTTCTTCGGTGAGCTTGCGCCCACGGAACCCTACTTGAAAGGGGAACTGACGGTCAGCGGTTCCCAGGAGGATGTTTTGCGACTTGATTTTATTTCCTTAATGATTTGGGGAGCATGAAAACAATGTTCGAAAATTATCTGTCCCTGCAGGACGAAATCGAAGAACTCACGGAATACGACGGTTTCCTGCGGGCGTGTCTTCGCCTGCGGGACGACATGCTCTTCTATGACCGGGACGTGCTCCTGGCCATTTTTTCCGGCAACCTTGAGTCCCTGGTCGTTTCCGCCCTGTTCTGGGCGGCGCTGAAAGGGAACCAGGAGGCGGAGGACCTGTCCCGGTGGATTTTGGAGCGAATCGAGGACTTGCCCAAACTGCTTTGGGAAGAGGACGCGCCCTTTGACGTGCAGGCTTTGCTGGAAAGGTTTTTGGATACCAGCGGACAGGCTTTGCGCCGGCGCTTTCCCGTAATCGCCGCCGTCTTTAAAGCCTATCTCAATGGCGACTACAATCTGGAGGTGGATCCGGACGCGTACCTGGTGTCCGCACGTGCAGTCAAACAACAGGAACTGGACCTGAACGTTCTGGGAACGTTGGGAGCACTGGCTTTGCGCGGGAAGTTCTTCCGCCGCGGTTGGTTGATGGTCATTCCCCCACCTTCCCAGGAGGGACTGCAGACCATCATTTCCCTGGTTGAGGGGGTGGCATCCCTGCCCGGAGCCGGTTTTCCCCTGCGGGAAGCGGCGGCGGAGCGCAACCGGGTTTCCGCCGCTCCCCTCGGCCTCATCCACCTGGATGAATTCAGGCGGCGCAAGGGTTATCTCGGAAACGGCTCCGGCGTCTGGCGAGGCCCCGATGAGGTCGACCGGTTGCTGGCGACCGTCTTCAGCAGCGACAACCTGGATGACCAAGAGGCGGAGAGTTTGTTGCGGCAACGGCAGGAACTGGTGCCCCTGCTGCTCAACGTATTGGCTGCCCCGGAATTCCTGGACGAGGACGCCCCCGGCGCCGGGACGGCTCCGGTCAATGCTGCTCACCTTTTGACCAAGGCCAAATCGGGGGAAGCCGTGGACGGCTTTATCAATCTCTTGCAGCACGCGGACCCATTTTCACCGGCCTACCAAGCGGCCATGGAAGGGCTGGAGGCCGTGGCGGCCCAGGCCGGAATGCGGATCGCCGCCCACCTGGAAGGCGAGGGGGACATGAACGTGGCGGTGCCCCTGGCCTCGGTGTTGGGCAAGACCTCGCGCAACGACCAGGTATTCCGGGCGCTGACCGGTTTGTTCAGCCGGGTGGCGTGGGAAGAGGATCGGGAGGCGGTGGCGGCGGCCCTGGCGGACTACGGCGATCCTCGGGCGATTCCGATTCTGGAGGAGGCGCTGCGGCGGCGGAACATTTACGGCAAGGGAACCATCAGGGAAGCCATCAGTAGACTGAGAGAAAAAGGAGCCAAGCGGCATTCCAACGAGCTTAAACGACCCACAAGCCGCAAGAATGGTTATACAGGTGAAAAATAGTCCTTGCACCGGCGTGGCAGCCTGTGTTAAAGTATCGCACGTGTCCGTTGGGAGCGCGTGAAAGCGCGCAAATTGTTGAAGAATGGCGAAGGGAACGGCGCATAACCGGAAACAATTGCCATGTTGACAACGGTACAGCGGGGATGCTAAAATAAAAATTCCGAGCCGCGATACAGCCGAGACCGAAAGGCAACGGGTGGCGAACGGCGAGGGGACTGGTCTTTGAAAACCGAACAGTGCAGGGATGGAGCGAAGCGGTTGGAGCTAGTCTGAAGTTGACGGGCCTGGGGCGGGACTGGAAGGGGCGCCGAGGGGCGTGTTGGAAAGTGGCCGAGGAAGGTCGGGAGGCGGAAGGCGGGCGTTGGCCGTGGGAGCGAAGAAGGAGTCAGAGATGGCTCTTCATATATTGGAGAGTTTGATCCTGGCTCAGGACGAACGCTGGCGGCGTGCCTAAGACATGCAAGTCGAGCGGGGTGGGCGGGGCAACCCGTGCATCAAGCGGCGGACGGGTGAGTAACACGTAGGTAATCTGCCCATGGGGCCGGGACAACATTTCGAAAGGGATGCTAATACCGGGTAAGCTCGCCGAGCCGGGAGGCTGGGAGAGGAAAGGGGAAACCCGCCGATGGAGGAGCCTGCGGCCCATTAGCTTGTTGGTGAGGTAAAGGCCCACCAAGGCGACGATGGGTAGCCGGCCTGAGAGGGTGAACGGCCACACTGGGACTGAGATACGGCCCAGACTCCTACGGGAGGCAGCAGTCGGGAATTTTCCACAATGGGCGAAAGCCTGATGGAGCAACGCCGCGTGAGTGAAGAAGGCCTTCGGGTTGTAAAGCTCTGTCATTGGGGAAGAAAGAAATGACGGTACCCGAGAAGGAAGCCCCGGCTAACTACGTGCCAGCAGCCGCGGTAAGACGTAGGGGGCAAGCGTTGTCCGGAATTACTGGGCGTAAAGGGCGTGTAGGCGGTTTCTTAAGTCAGGCGTAAAAACTCAGGGCTCAACCTTGAGGTGGCGTTTGAAACTGGGGGACTTGAGGGCAGTAGAGGAAAGCGGAATTCCCGGTGTAGCAGTGAAATGCGTAGATATCGGGAGGAACACCAGTGGCGAAGGCGGCTTTCTGGGCTGTACCTGACGCTGAGGCGCGAAAGCTAGGGGAGCGAACGGGATTAGATACCCCGGTAGTCCTAGCCGTAAACGATGGGTACTAGGTGTGGGAGGTATCGACCCCTTCCGTGCCGGAGTTAACGCAATAAGTACCCCGCCTGGGGAGTACGGCCGCAAGGTTGAAACTCAAAGGAATTGACGGGGGCCCGCACAAGCAGTGGAGCATGTGGTTTAATTCGACGCAACGCGAAGAACCTTACCAGGGCTTGACATCCTCTGAATTCTGACGAAAGTTGGGAGTGCCGGGAAACCGGAGCAGGGAGACAGGTGGTGCATGGTTGTCGTCAGCTCGTGTCGTGAGATGTTGGGTTAAGTCCCGCAACGAGCGCAACCCCTATTCTTTGTTGCCAGCACGCGAGGTGGGCACTCAAAGGAGACTGCCGGAGACAATTCGGAGGAAGGTGGGGATGACGTCAAATCATCATGCCCCTTATGTTCTGGGCTACACACGTGCTACAATGGTCGGCACAACGGGCAGCGAGGCCGCGAGGCGGAGCCAATCCCAAAAAGCCGGTCTCAGTTCGGATTGCAGGCTGCAACTCGCCTGCATGAAGCTGGAATTGCTAGTAATCGCGGATCAGCATGCCGCGGTGAATACGTTCCCGGGCCTTGTACACACCGCCCGTCACACCACGAAAGTCGGCGACACCCGAAGCCGGTGGGCCAACCCGCAAGGGGGGCAGCCGTCGAAGGTGGGGTTGATGATTGGGGTGAAGTCGTAACAAGGTAGCCGTATCGGAAGGTGCGGCTGGATCACCTCCTTTCTAAGGAGTAAATTCTCCTAGGTCGGTCGGTCGGGTAATGTTATTAGTCGGCCGGAAGAAAAATGCACTGTTCGGTTTTGAGGGACCAGGCTTGCGTGGCGAGAGCCCATGTGAGCGTGTCTGGGCAGCGGCAGAGCCGTTCAGATGCGCGGCGCCGAGGAGCGAAGTCGTGAGGCGTGCATTTTGTGCGCCGGAACGATGAGTGACGAAGGCAACAAAGCAGATGGGCGGTTTCAGCCGCGGCAGGGCTGTTAGCGGGGCGTATAGCTCAGAAGGCTAGAGCGCACCCCTGATAAGGGTGAGGTCGGTGGTTCGAATCCACCTATGCCCACCATGAGTCCCTCGGGTTGGTGAGGGGATGTAGCTCAACCGGGAGAGCGCCTGCTTTGCAAGCAGGAGGCCGGCGGTTCGAGTCCGCCCATCTCCACCAAAGAAAGCGTGTTGCTTATAGCGATGCGTGGCGGGAATAGCCGCCAGTTCGGTGAAGACAGAAGTACCAACTGTTCGCAGATGGGGCTTCATGGTTTGCCGGAGCACCTTGAAAACTGCACAGGGTAAAAGATAGGTCAAGGTAATAAGGGCGTACGGTGGATGCCTTGGCGCCAAAGGCCGAAGAAGGACGTGGCAAGCTGCGAAAAGCCTCGGGGAGCCGCAAGCGGGCGTAGATCCGGGGGTATCCGAATGGGGAAACCCGGCAGGAGTAATGTCCTGTCACCGACATCTGAATAAATAGGGTGGCGGGGGGAACCGGGGGAACTGAAACATCTAAGTACCCCGAGGAAAAGATATTCTCCTAGTAGCGGCGAGCGAAAGGGGAAGAGCCTAAACCCGTGTTGTGTTAAAGGTTGTCGCCGTTGCAGCACGGGGGTAGAGGGGCCTTTCAAGGTCGGCGGCAAGCGACCGGTCGGCGGAATCTCTCTAGTCGAAGAGCTCTGGAAAGGGCCGCCACAGGGGGTAAAAGTCCCGTAGGCGAAAGGGAGACGAGCGGGCGAGGGGTACCCGAGTACCGCGGGGCACGAGGAATCCCGTGGGAATCAGGGAAGACCACTTCCTAAGGCTAAATACCGTTTGGCGACCGATAGTGAACAAGTACCGTGAGGGAAAGGTGAAAAGCACCGCGGGAGCGGAGTGAAATAGTACCTGAAACCGTACGCCTACAAGCAGTCCGAGCCCGAGAGGGTGAGGGCGTGCCTATTGAAGAATGAACCGGCGAGTTACGGTCGGCAGCGAGGTTAAGGGCTTCAGGCCCGGAGCCGCAGCGAAAGCGAGTCTTAAAAGGGCGAAGAGTTGCCGGTCGTAGACCCGAAACTGGGTGATCTACCCATGGACAGGGTGAAGGGTGGGTAACACCACTTGGAGGCCCGAACCCATTAGTGTTGAAAAACTATGGGATGAGCTGTGGGTAGGGGTGAAATGCCAATCGAACCCAGAGATAGCTGGTTCTCCCCGAAATAGCTTTAGGGCTAGCCTCGCGTAAGAGAGGCGGAGGTAGAGCACTGTTTGGGCTAGGGGCCCCACAAGGTTACCGAACCCAGGCAAACTCCGAATGCCGTCTTTTGGTGCGCGGGAGTCAGACGGCGGGGGATAAGCTTCGTCGTCAAGAGGGAAACAACCCAGACCGCCGGCTAAGGCCCCCAAGTACGGGCTAAGTGGTAAAGGATGTAGGGTCGCCCAGACAACCAGGATGTTGGCTTAGAAGCAGCCATCATTTAAAGAAAGCGTAATAGCTCACTGGTCGAGTGGTCCTGCGCCGAAAATTCAACGGGGCTCAAGCCCG
>JAJZBP010000077.1 GCA_021798855.1 Bacillota bacterium | reverse complement strand
AAAAGTCCGGTCGGCGGCAAGAAGAGTTCGTTCATCTTGGACATTTCCGAACTGCGGAACGCTTCCGGGAAGTCCTTGGCTTTCCATTTCGAAGGGTCGCCTTCTTTATTGGATCGGGATGTCTTTTCCAGTCCAATCGCGTTGGACGGCAACGTGACCTGCGTGGGAGGGGAGTTTTGGGCGGAGGTTGAGGCCGCGACGGAGGCGGATCTCGAATGTTCGCGTTGCGCCGCCGACTTCACCATGCCCTTGCGGGTGGCATTCGAAGAGGAAGTTTTCCCAGGTGAAGGTGATGGCGTCGGTCCAAATGCGGTAGACCTGGAGCCGTTGGTGCGGGACAACCTGGTTTTGTCGATCCCCATGCAGCCCGTCTGCCGGGAAGACTGTCGTGGACTGTGTCCGCGTTGCGGCAAACCGAGCGGCTCTTGCGGCTGTGCGCCGGAGACCGATGACTGCCGGTGGCAGGTTTTTTTGGAATCTTAGATTTAGGTTTTCGGACACCGGGTGGGCCGGGAGCTGTTCGCAACCGCCGTCCTGCGAACACGCGAAATCTGGGTCTGGTTGACCCGAAACCTCGGAGTTGGCATGAGTCGGCGTTCTCCAATTTGCCAGAGAGGAGGTTTTGCATGGCCGTCCCAAAACGAAAGATGTCCAAAGCACGGCGGGACAAGCGGAGAGCCAACTGGAAGCTCAGCGTTCCCCAAATCGTTCCATGTCCGCGCTGCCATCAGGCGAGAATGTCGCATCGGGCTTGCCCCAATTGTGGGTACTACCATGACCGCCGGGTTATAAACGTGGAGTAGAGGAAATGGCCGGAAAGGCCATTTTTTTCTTGCCTTTAGCTTCAAGTTGAGGTATTATTGTGGCCAGGTTCTAATAATAGGTATTAGCAGTTTGCTATTCGATTTTTCCCGCGAAGTGAGGATGGCTATTGGAAGGGACGGCGAAAGCGGAAAAATCAAGGCGGCGGTTTCGCCTGAAGGAAATCATTAAGAGCAATCCATTCATCACCGACGACGAATTGGCCAGGGTCAGCGGAGTAAGTCGTCAAACCATTCGTCTGGATCGAATGGCCTTGGGGATTCCGGAAGTGCGGGAGCGAACCCGAAACTTGGCTATAGAAGCCCACCAAACCGTAAAGTCGTTGGTCAGTGGTGAATTGACCGGTGAACTGCTGGATTTAGAACTGGGTGAAAGGGCCATTTCCCTGCTGGAAACGGATGCATCCCAGACTTTCAAACGGAGCCGAGTTGTCCGGGGGGAATACCTTTTCGCTCAAGCCGATTCTCTGGCCTTGGCCTTGGTGGATGCTGAAGTGGCTCAGGTCATTTTTGCCAACGTCAAGTTTCGGCGCTCCATTCTTGCCGGAGAGCGTCTGCTGGCCAAGGGGGAAGTGTTGCGGCGCAAGCAGGCTGAGCACGTGATCCTGGTGACCATTCGCAGCGGAGCAGAAGAGGTGTTCAGGGGGAAGTTCGTTGTGACTGGAAAGGCCATGCTCGAAGCCGCGCCAAAAAGCGCGCCCAAACAAACCGCGCCCAAAACTGCACTCGAGCTTGAATAAGGATCGCTGATACCATCGGGCAAAGGGGGATTCGGTTGCGGATAATCGTTGATGCCATGGGGGGAGATCACTCTTCGGGGGAAATGGTGGCCGGAGCCGCCATGGCCGCTGATGCTTTGGATGTGGAGATAATTCTCACCGGTCCCGGTCAGGAATTGGCCAGGGAAATGGCGGTTCATGGCAAGTCCGGCCGAGTTGAGGTGGTGGATGCGCCGGAGGTGATTGAACCAGGGGATCCGCCGGTTTATGCGGTGCGCCGCAAGGGCAATTCGTCACTGATCAAGGGCCTTGCTTTGCTCAAAGAGGGCCGAGGGGATGCCCTCGTTTCAGCCGGCAATACGGGAGCGTTGATGGCCGGTTCCCTTCTGCTCATTGGGAAGGCAAGGGGAATCAGCCGTCCGGCCTTGGGGGCGATGCTTCCGACCAGAAAAGGCGGGGGAACCCTTCTGCTGGATGTCGGGGCCAACATGGATGCCCGCCCGGACCAGCTTTATCAATACGCTGTATTGGGAAGCGTCTACTTGGAGGAAGTCGCCGGGGTGATAAAACCGCGGGTTGGTATCCTTAATGTGGGAACGGAGGAAGGAAAGGGCAACGAAGTGGTGAAAAACGCCTATTCGTTGCTGCGCAATTCGAGGTTGAACTTCGTCGGCAACGTGGAGGCACGGGATCTGCTTCTGGGCCGGGCCGATGTGCTGGTCTGCGACGGTTTTGTTGGGAACGTGGCCCTGAAAATGACGGAGGGTCTGGGCAGGATCTTTCTTGGTTTGGTCAAGGAGGAGTTGAGCGCGGGGATTATTACAAGGTTCGGCTCGCTCTTCCTGCGCCGTGCTTTCGGACAATTGCGGCGTCGTCTGGATTACAGTGAATACGGAGGAACCCCATTGTTGGGGATCAACGGCGCGGTGATCAAATGTCACGGCAGTTCCAACCGGGAGGCCATTTTCAATGGGATCAAAGTGGCCAAGACCTGCGCGGATCATCGTTTTTGGGAGAGGTTAATCTTCGACGGGAGCCTTGGGGAGGAAGAATCCCTGGGAGAGTTGAGAGGAGTTTAATGGATGCAACACACCCCAGGGATAACCGGGCTGGGTTATTATTTGCCGGAAAGGGTTCTGACCAACGCTGAACTGGAAAGAATGGTGGACACCACCGACGAGTGGATTGTGGCCAGAACCGGTATCAGGGAAAGGAGGATCGCTCCGCCGGAGGAAGCCTTCTCCGATCTGGGATTGCGCGCCGCCAACCGGGCATTGCACGATGCGGGAGTCGATCCTTCGGAATTGGACATGATCATTGTGGCCACGGATACGCCCGACATGATTTTCCCCAACACCGCTTCCCTGATCCAGAGAGGGCTGGGAGCATGGCGGGCCGCTTGCTTTGATCTCCTGGCCGCCTGCTCAGGGTTTATTTATGGTCTTTCGGTGGCTTCCCAATACGTGCGTTCGGGCACCCACGAAAAAATCCTGGTTGTCGGTGGGAGTCTGCTTTCCAGGATCACCGACTGGCAGGATCGCAACACCTGCGTGCTCTTTGGGGACGGGGCGGGGGCGGCGGTGGTGGGGCGAGTCGAAGCCGGTTTCGGGTTGCTGTCGGTGATCCTGGGAGCCGATGGGCGCGGAGCGACCCACCTGTCTCTTCCCGCCGGTGGCTCCCGTTTGCCGGCGAGCCATGAGACGGTTGAACAGGGCATGCACTACCTGCATATGAACGGGCGGGAAGTTTTTAAGTTTGCGGTCAGGGTTTTCGAGGAAGCGGCGGAAGAGGCCATCGTCCAAGCCGGGATCTCCAAAGAAGACATTGACCTTTTCGTTCCCCACCAGGCCAACATCCGGATCATCGAGGCGGCGGCAAAGCGATATGCTCTGCCAAAGGAAAAAGTGATGGTCAACCTTGATCGTTATGGAAACATATCCGCGGCCACCATTCCCGTGGCGTTGCAGGAAGCCCGGGAAGCCGGCAGGGTGACAAAGGGCGACCACATCCTGATGGCGGCTTTCGGCGCGGGGTTGACCTATGCGGCGGCCGTCTTGCGTTGGGCCTTGTAGAAGTTTTCCGGGCTTTTTCCGATCAGACTTATGGAGGTCGACCCTGGATGAACAATGGACTGCAACAGCATGGCAAGGCGGAAAGCCAAACCGGAGAATCCGGGGGGATCGCCTATCTTTTCCCCGGTCAGGGTGCCCAATACGTCGGGATGGGGAACGATTTGTGCGAACATTCGGCGGCGGCCAGAATGGTCTTTGAACGTGCGGATGCGGCTTTGGGGTTCAACCTTTCCGAGCTATGTTTCTCCGGCAGGCTTGAGGATCTGAACACCACCGCCAATACCCAACCGGCCATCCTGGCAACCTCGGTTGCGGTTTTGGCAGCCATGGAGGAAGCGGGATTGCCGAAACCCGATGTGGCCGCCGGGCTGTCCCTGGGGGAATACACTGCCCTGGTGGCCGCCGAAGCTCTTTCCTTTGAAGCGGCGTTGCGTCTGGTGCGCAGGCGGGGCGAACTGATGGAGACGGCCGTTCCCGATGGGCAAGGGGCGATGGCGGCGGTGTTGGGGCTTCCGGCGGCGGAGGTCAAGGCCATTTGCCGTGAGAACGCCGGGGAATACGTTCTGGAGGCGGTGAACTTCAACTGTCCGGGCCAGGTGGTGGTGGCCGGGCACCGAACGGCGGTGGAAGGATCGGTTGAAAAATTTCGGGCCGCCGGGGCGAAACGCGTCCTGTTGTTGGCGGTGAGCGGACCTTTCCATACCAGTTTGATGCGACCCGCCGCCGAACGATTGGCGGAGGAATTGGCCGGTATAGCTTGGCAGGAACCGAAATTTACGGTGCTGAGCAACGTGGATGCCGGACCGATGACCGGATCCGGAGGTGATGCCATCAGCGAGAAGTTGATCAAGCAGGTTTGCCAACCGGTGCTTTGGGAGGACATTATCCGGCGGATGGGTGACGGTGGGATCAGAAATTTCGTTGAGGTCGGTCCTGGGAAAACCCTGTCCGCTTTGGTGCGCAAAATCCATCCTTCCGGCGTGGGCGTGTTGAACGTGGAGAACATGGAATCCCTAACCAAACTCCTTGAATCTTACCAGGAGGTTTGTTAAGATGTTACTCGAAAATCGAACGGTCCTGGTAACCGGTGGCAGCGGAGGCATTGGTCGGGCGACGTCCCTTGAGTTGGCCAAGCACGGGGCCAGGGTTGCCATCCATTATCACGCGGGCTTGGAGAGAGCCTCCGAAGTGGTCAAGGCCATTGAGGAGATGGGAGGAAAGGCGCTGGCGGTGGGGGCGGACCTGAGGGACGGACCTGCGGTGGAAACCATGGTTCGGGAAGTTGACCGGCGACTCGGTGCCTTGGACATTTTGGTAAATAATGCCGGAACAAACCGAGACGGCCTTTTTTTGCGGATGAAGGAGCCGGATTGGCGTGAGGTTATCGAAGTTAACCTAAACGGCCTGTATTATTGCGTCAAAGCCGTTCTGCCGGGGATGTTGCGGCGGCGTTGGGGCAGGGTCGTCAATATTTCCTCCGTGGCTGGGGTAATGGGAAACCCGGGCCAGGTTAACTATTCGGCAGCCAAGGCCGGAATTATTGGCTTTACCAGGTCTTTGGCCAAGGAGGTTGCCTCGCGGGGGATCACGGTGAACGCGGTTGCCCCTGGTTTCATCGCCACGGCCATGACCGAGAAACTGTCTCCGGCGATAAAAGAGGGTTTCATGCGCCAAATTCCCCTCGGACGGTTCGGCGTTCCGGAAGAGGTCGCCGGCGCGATCGTTTTTCTGGCTTCACCGGCGGCGGCCTACGTGACGGGCCAAACCCTGGTGGTTGACGGAGGCATGACCGCCTAAAGCTCTGGTGATAAAGCCTTCGAAGACCGACAGAGTTGGGATTTGGTGAAAAAGGTTCAGAGGCAAGGGAACCCCCATCCCTCCTCCTGAAAGGGGGACACCGCCTGTGGCGGCGGGCCGCGCGGAGTGCGGCGGACGGGGAGCGCGCCCGGGAGGGGGCCGCCCAACGTGCCGATGGCAAGTTGGAGGAGGCTCCCGGTTAGGGAGAGAACGGCCCTCCGGTCTCCTCCAACCAGTGGGCAACAACGCATGTAGCACGGGAGCCGCCCTCGGCGGTGAACTGGGCGTCAAAGGTTTCGCCGGAGGTCCGTTCCTTGCCCTCGCCAAGGGCGACGGGCGCATGTACGGAGGCGAAACCTTCCTTAGCAAGCTGCGCTTTTTTCACCGGAACCTCAGAGCGGCCGATGGCGGCCGGTCCCGGTGGGGGGGAGAGAGATGGATCTGGAGGGAGGTGATGCCGGTGAGCGTTGATCAGGTTATGGAAAAAATCAAGAAAATAATCGTGGATCAATTGGGGGTCGAAGAGACGGCCGTTGTGCCGGGAGCCTCGTTTGTTGAAGACCTGGGGGCGGATTCCCTGGATGTGGTTGAAATGATCATGGCTTTCGAAGAAGAACTCGATCTGGATATACCGGATGAGGATGCGGAAAAGATAGCCACCGTCCAAGACGTGATCGATTATATCCGTGAGAACAGCAAGAATTAATTTTGGGAGGAAGTCTTGCGACTTCCTCTTAAATCAAAATGGCAAAGGGTGAGTTTGCGTATTGGGGCAAAAAAGGGTGGTTATCACGGGTATGGGAGTAATAACCCCCCTTGGCAACAACCTTGAAGAATGTTGGACCAATCTGCTGGCGGGAAAGTCGGGCATAACGAGGATCACCAATTTCGACACCGTTGGTTATCCGACGCAAATCGGCGGCGAAATCAAGGATTTTTCGCCGGCTGATTTTATGGACCGCAGGGATGCCCGGCGGATGGATCGTTTCACCCAAATGGCGGTTGCCGCATCAAACCTAGCCATTGCCGACGCTCAAATTGATTTTAACACCCAGGATTGCGAACGGGTGGGAGTGATCATGGGCACGGGGATCGGGGGGATTTCCACCCTTTGCGATCAGCACCGGGTCTTCTTGGAAAAGGGACCGGGACGCGTCAGCCCGTTCTTCATTCCCATGCTGATCGGGAACATGGGCGCCGGCCAGGTCAGCATTATTCACGGCTTGCGCGGTCCGAACTTCACCACGGTGAGCGCCTGCGCCTCCTCGGCCAACGCCATAGGAGAGGCCTTCCGGGTCATTCAAAATGATGAAGCCGATGTTATGCTTGCCGGGGGGAGCGAAGCGGCCGTGGTGCCCCTTGCTTTGGCCGGATTCTGCTCCATGAAGGCCATGTCAACGCGTAATGACGAACCGGCAATGGCCAGCCGACCTTTCGATCGGGACAGGGACGGCTTTGTCTTGAGTGAAGGAGCGGCGGTGGTGATTTTGGAGGATGCAACCGCGGCGTTACGCAGGGGAGCCAGGATCAGCGCTGAACTGATCGGGTACGGGACGACCGGAGACGCCTACCACATCGTCGCGCCGCCTCCGGACGGCGCTGGAGCAGCCGGCTCCATGGCCCGCGCGCTGAAGGACGCCGGAATTGCTCCAACCGAGGTGGATTACATAAATGCTCACGGGACGTCAACCCCCCCCGGAGACATTGGGGAAACATCGGCCATCAAGCGGGTATTCATGGAGCATGCTTACAAAATGGCGGTCAGTTCCACCAAGTCCATGACCGGGCATTTGCTGGGGGCTGCCGGTTCACTGGAAATGATCATTTCCGTTCTGACCATGAATCGCGGGCATATCCCCCCCACCATCAACTACGATAATCCGGATCCGGAATGCGACCTGGACTATGTGCCGAATAAAGCCAGGGCGGCCGAAGTAAAGGTGGCCATGTCCAACTCCTTCGGATTTGGCGGCCACAACGCTTCCCTGGTTGTCAAACGCTGGGGTTCATAAGTGAAACTACCCGAAAATCCCCTATTGGACATCGCGTTGACCCATTCCTCCTGGGCCAACGAACGGGGACAACAAGAATACAATGAGCGATTGGAGTTCTTGGGGGATGCCGTGTTGGGATTGCTGGTGGGGGAGTATCTTTACGAGCGCCATCCCGAAAGTGATGAGGGTGAACTCAGTCGGTGGCGGGCCATGTTGATTTGCGAGGAGAATCTGGCGATCTGGGCCAATGAATTAAAATTGGGTGAGCGATTGCGTTTGGGCAAGGGCGAGGAAGTCGCAGGGGGGAGAACACGCCCTTCGATTCTGGCCGATGCCTTTGAAGCGGTTTTGGCTGCCATCTATTTAAATCAGGGGTTGGAGAAAACCCGAAAATTCATGCTGGGTTTCCTGCCCAAGAGTGTGGCTGCCTTGGAACAGGGGCAGGGTCGCCTCGATTATAAAACCATGTTGCAGGAGGAGGTCCAACGCCGGGGAAGCAAGGTTCGCTATTGCCTGGAGGATCAGTCCGGGCCTGACCACGCCAAGCTCTTTGAGGTTTCGGCTTGGATCAACGGGGAACTTTGGGGGCGGGGAAAGGGCAGAAGTAAAAAAGAGGCTGAACAGGGGGCGGCGGGTGAGGCCCTGAACAAAATTGCGGGGCGGTGAACGCCGGGGCGGAGGCCGGATTGGGCCAGGAGGGATTTTCCGGTAAGTAGAGAATATTCCTTTGGGAGGGCGACGGGGCCGGCGTTCAGCCGCAAAACAAAAATGGCAAAAGCACCACGCCAAGGCATACCTTTAATAGGCAAAACAAGCGATTGGGTAATATTGAGGAGGACGAAGCCAAATGGAAGTGCTAAAAGTTTCAGCTCAATCCAAGCCCAAATCGGTTGCCGGAGCCTTGGCGGCGGTTTTGCGCGAGAAGGGGTCGGCTGAAGTGCAGGCGGTGGGCGCCGGGGCGGTAAACCAAGCGGTTAAAGCCATAGCCATCGCCAGGGGGTTCGTTGCCCCCAATGGGATCGACCTGGTGGCGATACCGGCCTTCGCGGAGATCGACATTGACGGGGAGGAACGCACGGCAATCCGCTTTATTGTTGAACCACGCTGAGGTTTGATTGCGATTCGGCGAAAAAGGGGCAGCCCCAACTTGCGTCGACGTCCGGCGAAGGCGCTCGGGGCTCCGGTTGCGGTCTGCATCACGCCGGAGGTATGCTCATTGTCTCCACCGACGGTCCTCGGACGGTCTGCCGCCTGCGCCACGAGCACGGTCCTCGGACGGTCTGCCGCCTGCGCCACGAGCACGGTCCTCGGACGGTCTGCCGCCTGC
>JAJZBP010000076.1 GCA_021798855.1 Bacillota bacterium | reverse complement strand
CGGTCGATCACCCGAATGGCGTTCTCCACGTCCCAGGCCGTCCTCACAAACGGCAGCATCAGGTGCAGGTTCCCCATCCGGTTCTCCCGCCGCACCCTTTGCAAAGCCAACAGTTCCAATTCGAAAAGCTCCGGCTCCTTGGCGTAACGGAAAGCCCCCCGGTAGCCGATCATCGGGTTTTGCTCCACCGGCTCGTACTTGTCCCCGCCCTTCAGGTGGCGGTACTCGTTCGACTTGAAGTCCGACGCCCGGTAGATCACCGGCCGGGGATGAAAGCTCTGCGCGAAGGGCAAGAGCTTCTCCGCCAACCGGTCCACGAACTCACGCTCCCGGCCCTCCTCCAGGAGAAGCCGCGGATGGTGCCCGTCCAACGCCTCCATCAGGATGAACTCCGCCCGCAAAAGACCGACCCCGTCCGCCCCCGCCTTGGACACTTCCTCCACCCGCTCGGGTTGGCTCAGGTTGACGTATATTTTGGTGGCCGTCACCGGCCCCCGGGAGGCCACGACCACCGGCCCCGCCGCCGGCCCCCTTTCCCCCACGACGCTCGCCCCGGCGTAGACCACTCCGTGGCTTGCGTCCACCGTGATCTCCTGCCCGTCCGCAAGCAAACCGGTGGCCTCCCCGGTGCCCACGATGGCCGGAATGCCCAACTCCCGGCTGACGATGGCCGCGTGGCTGGTCATCCCCCCCTCGTCGGTGACGATGGCCCCCGCCCGCCGCATCAGCGGCACCCAGTCGGGAGCGGTCATCGCCGTGACCAGGATGTCCCCCTTCTCCAGACGGGAGGCCTCCCCGATGGTCCTGATCACCCTGGCCACCCCGGACGCAAGGCCCGGCGACGCCCCCAGTCCCTTCACCAAAACTTGTTTGCCCACCGATCCGGAGCCGGTCGCCGGACCCTTGGCCAGAAAGGTCACCGGCCTGGCCTGGGTGATGTAAAAAACGTTTGCGGCCCAGGCCCATTCGATGTCCTGCGGACAACCGTAATGCTCCTCGATCTTCTTCCCCAATTCCGCCAAATCCTGAATGTCCGCCTCCGGCAGCACCTGCGCCGTCCGCAACGGCGACTTCGTCAGGTCAACCTGCTCCACCCCGCCGTTTTCCAGTCGCTCGATCATCATTCGCTTGTTGGCGATCCGTTTCTCCAAAACCCGCCCCGTCTCTTTGCCCACCCGGTAGTTGTCGGGCGACACCTGGCCGCTGACCACCGCCTCCCCCAGCCCGAACCCCGCTTCGATCACCACCGTGTCCCGGTCACCGGTGACCGGGTCGATGCTGAACATCACCCCCGACTTCTCCGAGGGGATCATCCGCTGCACCACCACGGCGATGGGCACATCCGCCGCCGAATACCCCTTGATCACCCGGTAAAAAAGCGAACGGGTCCCGAACAGGGACGCCCAGCAGGCCCGCACCCTCTCCACCACCCGCTCCGGCCCGCGGATGTTCAGGTAGGTGTCGTTGATTCCGGCAAAGGACGCATCGGCCGAATCCTCGATGGTCGCCGAACTCCGCACCGCCACGAATCCTCCACCCAAAGTTTCGTAAGCCTCTTTAATGGCCGCCGCCGTTTCCGCGCCCATGGGGGTATTTTCGATCAACTCCCTGACCTGGGCCGCCCGCTCCTCCAGTTGCCGGGTGTCGTTGACGTCCACTCCCGCGAGCAGCCGGTCCAAGGCCGCGTCAAGCCCGCTCTCCCGCAAAAAACCGGTGTAGGCTTGCGCCAACACCACGAAGCCGGGCGGGATGGGAATCCCCACTCGGGACATTTCCCCCAGGTTGGCCCCCTTACCCCCGGCGGAGGCGGCATCGTTTTTCCCAAGATCCTTAAAAAAACTGATATTCCGCAATCAAGTCCACCTCTCTCGCCCAAAATATGAAATCCATCGAAGAAACTCCAACCAATTATAGCACGGGAGCCGCCCTCAGCGGCGAACTGGGCGTCAAAGGGTTGGTGCGACTGCGGAGCGTCCGTTGGAGCGTGAGCGGTATCCTCGCAAAGCGAAGGCAAGTCCGAAACTTCACTCCACGTTCGGCTAAAGTCTGTTCCTTGCCCTCGCTCCCGGCCATCGGCGTCACTGGTGACGCCTGCGCCACGCTCCAAGCGGCGGGCACGTGGACCGAACCCCCCTATGTATAGCACGGGAGCCGAACCCTTCCAGTTTTATTCTTTGGCCAAGGGGGTTAATCCTGCCATGGGGCGTCCGCAATCTTGCACTTCGCCCGCCGACACTGCCAAAGCGTGGGGCAATAAAGGCGCCAGGATGGACATGTTCTCCTGCACCGCCCGCGGGCTGCCGGGAAGATTGATAATCAACACCTTTCCCCGCAACCCGGCCACCCCCCGGGAAAGCGCCGCCCGGGGAGTGGCCTGAAAGCCTTCCCGGCGCAGGAGTTCCAGGATGCCCGGCACCTCTTTTTCCAAGACGTCCCGCGTGGCCTCGGGTGTAACATCCCAGGGCGAACACCCCGTACCTCCCGTGGTCAGGATCAGGTCGACGTCGCCGGAATCGGCCATGGCCGCCAAGGCGCGCGCGATCTCCTCCCGCTCGTCGGGAACGACCAGGCTCGTCACCACCTCACCGGAAAACTCCCGCACTTTGCCGGCGATGACCGGACCGCTTTTGTCCCCACGCTCACCCCTTGCCGTCCGGTCACTGGCCGTCAGCGTGCCCACGCGAATGGTCCGATTTATAGCCTGGGAGCCGCCCCCAGCGTCCGTTTGCGGTTCGACAACGTCCCTCGGCAGCATGGCCGCCTGCGCCACGATCCCGGCGATGGGCGTCTGTACGAAACCGAACCCTTCCAACGTTTCCCCGGCACGCCGGTACTCTCCGCTTTTCCCCCCGCTCTTAGCGATCAGGCGGACCCGGCCGATCACCATTCCCCGGTCCACCGCCTTCAGCATGTCGTAGACGGTCAGAGCGGCCACGCTGACCGCCGTCAGGGCCTCCATCTCGGCTCCCGTAGGTCCGGCAACCGTCACCCCGGCCTCAATCTCCAGGCATTCCCCCGCCCGGCGGAAAGCTACCCGCACCCCGGAAAGCGCCAACTGATGACAAAGGGGAATCAGTTCCGGCGTCCGCTTGGCCGCCATGATCCCGGCGGTTCTGGCCACCCCCAGCACGTCGCCTTTGGCCGCTTCACCGCGGCGCAGGGCCTCCCAGGCCCGCTCGTTCAACCTGATCTCGCCCCTGGCGGTCGCCTCGCGGTGCGTCCAAGCCTTTCCGCCGACGTCCACCATCCTGGCCTGGCCGGAGGAATCCACGTGGGATAGCCCCACCGGCCCTGGAAGGGGCGCCGCCCCTAGCCCCCGATCCGGGACATCACCCGGTAACCTTCTTTCTCCCAGCGGAAATCTCCCTCCTTCGGTTTGGCAAAAACGCCCCGCCGGAACAGCTCCCTCAGTTTTTCCCGCGAAACTCCCTGGCGCAACGGATCCCTCAGGTCAACTCCCCCGTCTTCGGCCAAACAGGCGTGGAGAAAACCGTTGGCTCCCAGTCGGATCCGCCGGCAGTCACCACAAAAATTATGGGTGACGGCCGCGATGAACCCAACCGTTCCCGCCGCCCCCGGAATTCTAAAGTACGCGGCCGGCCCCCCCCCCTCCACCCTGACCGGCACCGGCCGGAACGGCTCAAGTTCCCGCCAAAGATAATCCACCGGCAGATGGTCGGCGCGCTTGCCGGCCCCCTCACCCACGGGCATCAGTTCGATGAAACGAATGTGCAGCGGTCGTTCCCGGCAAAGACGCAAAAAGTCCGGAATCTCGTCCGCCGTTCGACGCATGAGAACCACGTTCACCTTGAGGGGCGAAAAACCCTCCCGCTCCGCCCGGCCTATTCCCCGCAGCACTTTCTCCAAATCCCCACCGCGGGTGATCTCCCGAAACCGGTCCGCCCGCAAAGTGTCCAAACTCAGGTTCAGACGGTCCACCCCCGCCCCACGCAATTGGGCGGCCATGTCCTCCAGCAACAGGCCGTTGGTGGTCAGGGAAAGATCCCGAACACCGGGAAGCGATTTGACCTGAGCCAAAAAGGGGACGAGACCTCGCCGCAGAAGCGGTTCGCCTCCGGTGATCCGCACCCGGCGGATACCGTTTTCCGTGGCCACCCGCAACAATTCCAGCATCTCCTCGAGGGAAAGGATTTCCCCCTTGGGCAGGGAGGCCACCCCCTCGGCGGGGAGACAATAAAAACAATGCAGGTTGCAGCGGTCAGTAACCGACACCCGGAGGTAGTCTATCTCCCGTCCGTAACCATCCCGCATCGCTTGTCACCTTCCTTGGGGTCCTGTGCTCAAGGCTCGCATCTATGCCTTTTCGACCAGATCCTCAGTCACCGCTGCGGCGGATGGACGCCCCCAGACTGTTCAGTCTGGCTTCCAATTGGTAATATCCACGTTCCAGAAAGTTGATCCCATCCAATTCGCTGGTTCCCTCCGCCGCCATGGCCGCCAGGATCAGGGCCGCGCCCCCCCGCAAATCGGTGATCTCAAGGGGAGCCCCCGTCAGCTTGTCCGTCCCGCGGACGATGGCCGTTGACCTTTCGATTTTAATGTTGGCGCCCATACGGATCAATTCCCCGGCATAACCGAAGCGGTTGTCAAAAATCGTTTCCTCGACCACGCTCACCCCGGGAGCCAGGGTCAGAACGCCGACAAAAAGCGGGTGTAAATCGGTCGGAAAGCCGGGGTACGGTTGGGTTTGAATATCGATCCCCATCAGACCGGCTTCGGCCTCCACCTCGACCCAGTCCGTCCCTTCTCCCACCTTGGCCCCCGCCTCCTCCAGCTTGAGGAGAAAGGCCCGCAAATGCTCGGGGATCATCTTTTCCACCCGCACCTTGCCCCGCCCGGTTACGGCAGACAGCAGGTAGGTTCCGGCCTCGATGCGGTCCGGTATGGCTTCATGTCTGGTTCCAGCCAGACTCCGCACGCCCTCAATCCGCACCAGAGAAGTCCCAGCGCCGCGAACATGGGCGCCCATACCGTTTAAAAAGTTGGCCAAATCCACGATTTCAGGCTCGCGGGCGGCGTTGTCCAACACGGTTACCCCGTCCGCCGTACTCCCGGCCAGCATCAGGTTGACGGTGGTTCCCACGCTGGCCCGGTCGACGTAGATGGTTGCCCCCCGCAAACCATCCGTTTCCGCCAAGACCGCCCCCCTTTCCACCCGGGTGACGGCTCCCAACATTCCCAGCCCACGCATGTGGTAGTCAATGGGACGTGAACCAATTTCACATCCGCCGGGTATGGCCACTTCCGCCTTACCCATCCTGGCCAGCAACAACCCCAAAAGGTAGCTTGACCCCCGCAGGCGCCGGGCCAAGACGTAGGGCGCCACCCATCCGTTGAGACGGGAAGCCTCGATCCGGAGGGAGGTTTCCCCCTCCCACTCCACCGTCGCTCCCAACTCCCGCAGAATCTGACACAGATCCAAAACGTCGGTATAGGGCGCCACATTTTCAATGTGGCTTTCACCTTCCGTAGCCATGGCGGCCGCCGCAATGATCGGCAGGAGGCTGTTCTTGGAACCGCTTACTTCCACCTTTCCGTTTAAGCGAAGTCCGCCTTCAACCAACAAGCGAGCCAAGGATTACCCCCTTCTCCAGCCCCTATACACTATAATTGGGAGCCTCCTTAGTAATGTCCACATCGTGGGGATGACTTTCGGCCAAACCCGATCCCGTAATCCGGATGAATTTGGTGTTCCGGCGCAGTTCCTCAATGGTCCGCGTCCCGCAATACCCCATCCCCGACCGCAACCCGCCGATCAATTGGTAAACCGTCTCCGCCAAGGCTCCGCGGTAGGGAACCCTTCCCTCGATCCCTTCCGGAACCAACTTTTCCATACCGCTTTGGAAATAACGGTCGCTCGAACCCTCCTTCATGGCTCCAAGCGAACCCATTCCGCGGTAAACTTTAAAACTACGCCCTTTGTAAATCTCCGTTTCGCCGGGACTTTCTTCCACTCCCGCCAGGAG
The DNA here is from genome assembly GCA_021798855.1 of Bacillota bacterium. Lineage (GTDB taxonomy): Bacteria > Bacillota > Sulfobacillia > JAJZIM01 > JAJZBP01 > JAJZBP01. Next base: position 2,896 of record JAJZBP010000076.1, on the reverse strand, counting down.
ACTTCCCAACATCACCACGCTGGCCCCCGCCGCCAGCGCTTTGGTGATGTCCCCCGAAAAACGGATTCCACCGTCCGCGATAATCGGTATGCCATGGCGGTCGGCCGCAGTGGCGCATTCGAAAATGGCGGTCAACTGGGGAACACCGATTCCCGCCACAACTCTGGTGGTGCAAATTGATCCCGGACCGATCCCCACTTTCACCGCGTCGGCTCCGGCCTCGATCAAGCTCTCGGTCCCGGCGGCGGTGGCCACGTTGCCCGCCACCACCTGGAGGTCGGGGTATGTATCCTTGATCCGACGGATCATCTGCAGCACACCCTGGGAATGGCCATGGGCGGTGTCCACAACCACCACGTCCACCCCGGCTTCAACCAACCCCGCAACCCTCTCCAGACCATCGGAGCCGATCCCGACCGCCGCTCCAGCCAACAGCCTGCCTCGGGCATCCTTGGCCGAATTGGGGAATTTCCTGGCCTTTTCGATGTCCTTGATGGTGATCAACCCACGTAGATTGCCTTTTTCGTCAACCAGCGGCAATTTCTCAATCTTGTGTTTGGCGAGAAGCGCCTTGGCTTCTTCCAGGGTGGTGCCCATCGGCGCCGTTACCAGCCGCTCTTTGGTCATCAACTGTTCCAACAGGACACTGTGGTCTTCCTGAAAGCGCAGATCCCGGTTGGTCACAATCCCCACCAGGCGCCGGCCTTCCACCACCGGCACCCCGGAGATCCGGTATTTTTCCATCAAGCCCAGAGCATCCCGCATCGTGTGCCGGGGAGACAAAAAGATCGGATCGGTGATTACCCCGTGTTCCGACCTTTTGACCTTGTCCACTTCCTGGGCCTGTTCCTCAACGGTCATGTTCTTATGGATGACGCCCAAGCCGCCCTCCCGCGCCACGGCAATGGCCATCCTGGCCCTGGTCACCGTGTCCATACCCGCGCTCAACAAGGGTACGTTCAGCCTGGTGCTACGCGTCAATAAGGTGGAAACATCAACTTCCCGCGGTAATACATCGGACTGAGCTGGAACCAAGAGCACGTCGTCGAAAGTTAAACCGATGTCCCCAAACTTGGCGGAAAGCTCCAATTTTTCCTCCCCCGTTATTCCCAAAACGTTGCGGTTTATTATACCACGACGAATAGGAAAAACAACGGTTGGTCAAGCGGCAAGCCCACAGCCCGCCACCCATCAGCAGCCGCTCTGGGGTTGAGCGTAGCCCGACGGCGGGCCATTGACTGGTTGTGACGGCTGGGATGGCGAGCCGGCGCCCGACGGCGGCGTGGCCGACCTGAAGGCCGGAACCGGCAGGTTGCCTCCCGGTTGGACCTCCAAACTCAAAATCACCGCCTCGCCCTTCGTCCAAACTGCAGGAGCCTTGAACGTCGCCACCGCCTCAAGTCCGCCGGTGTTCAAAAGCAACTCACCCGTTCCGTCGTTGTGGACCACCCCCAGCAGCCCACCCCGGTAACTCCCTGACCCGGCGGTTTCCAGTTTGCCCTTGCCGGAAAGTTCGGCGGCCATCCCCGCGTTGTTCAACGCGACTTCATTGATCGTGAAAGTCGCCTTGCCGGACCACTTCCCGGAAATTTTCCCCTGCATGACCACACCCAGAGTTTTTTGTCCCCGGCGGACGCCACCGGAAGTCACGTGCGCCGCAATACTACCCCGCCAAGTTGACGCGGCGGTCGGGGTGGCCGCCGCCGGTTTGCTCAGCGCCAGGAAACCCATCCCCAGGGACTCCACGTTGGCCAACAGTCGGATGCCAAAAACGGCGATGGCCAGGCAGGCGACGTACAGATGCCAGCGACCGCTTCCGCCCAGATACAGGCGAACGAACCCGGTCAGGAGCACCAAGAAGGCGCCCAGCAGGCTCAACGAACCCAACGAGTCCAATCGCTGCCCCTGTAGGAGCAATTGGTAAGATCCCCCGAACATGGCCAAACAGGCAACGATTCCCCACAATACGTGGCTGCGCAACGCCTTGGCCATCGGTTTAGCCGCTATTTTGGGCCACTCCGGCACTTTCAGCATACTCATAACCCCGAAACCCGTTCGATAAGCCACGAAAATGACCAGGTTGATGACCATGACCAGAAAAAAAGCCGTCCACAAGGGCGGCGGAGCACGAAATAGCATCTTGGGCCTCCAAAATTTACAAGTTGGGTTGGTTCAGTTGCCCGATTCCCCGCCGCCTTCAACGCCTTCATGTCCTTCAACGCCTTCATGGCCTTCAACGACTTCACGGCCTTCAACGGCACCGACGATCCGGCCATTGCAAACCAAATAACGGCCCGTCGAATAGCATGAGGCTTGATTGGAATGGAAGGTTTGTGAAGGCGACTGTCCGTATGTGACTTGAGCGGATGGGTTCCCGGTTTGGACTCCATTCGCGCCGGCAGCCACGAACTCGTTGGGAGCCACGCTGATTTCACCGCCGACTTTCCGCCACAGCGCGGTGAATTCCGGCTGTCCATTGCCGGACGAAACGGCGGCGATCCGACCCGCGGTCGGCACCGGCCCCGCAGCCAAGACGGAAATAGGGCTTGTCGCGGCGGCCGCCCCGAGGACCATGACCCCGCCGTATAACACCATCCCCGCCGCCACGCCCAACCACAGTTTCGTTTTTTCCAAATCGGTCATCCCCCAAACGTTCAGGTTGTGCCCATTTTAACCAACATTTCTTACGAGAAAATTAAAGAGCTTTGTCAAAACCGTAACAAAAAGCCGAGGCATCGCCTCGGCCACTCACCAACCCTTCAGGAACCGACACCCAACTCCAAACACCGTCCCCCCTCCACCAAACTTTCAGCCAGGGCCTGCGCCACCGACCAGATGTCCCCCGCTCCCATGGTGATCACCGTGTCGCCGGGACGGATGATGGTTTAGATCGGAA
>JAJZBP010000075.1 GCA_021798855.1 Bacillota bacterium | reverse complement strand
GCTCATCGAGGCATCAAGAGACTCACTCCAGCACGAGCCCTTGCAAACTACCTGAAGACGGCCTGAATCCCCAAAATAGATGGTTGCCATGTTTTACCTTTTTGTCACCCCATTGACACCGCCCAACAGACCAGGTTGGGGCGGACGTGGCTATATTCCCCGATGGAGGTTGAATTTGGTGAACGAAGCGGATTCGCCGAAGCCTCCGGCGGGCAAGTCGCCGGAGGCTTCGGCCGCGGAAATGATGGAATTGGTCCTGCCCAACGATGCCAACCTCTTGGGCAATTGCCTGGGGGGAAGGGTTATGTACCTGATCGACATCGCCGGTTTTTTGGCCGCGTCCCGCCACTGCGGGCGAACCGTGGTCACCGCTTCCATGGACAGCCTGGATTTCCGGGAGCCGATCCGGGTGGGGGAGGCGGTGGTCGTTCAGGCCAGGGTGAACTACGCCGGGCGTACTTCCGTGGAGGTGGAGGTCCGGGTGCTGGCGGAGAACCTGGCGGCCGGGCGGCGGCGGCCCACCTGCACCGCCTACGTTACCTACGTTGCCCTGGATGGGGAGGGACGACCGGCGCCGGTGCCGCCGGTCATCCCCTCCACCGACGCCGACCGGGAGCGTTACCGGGCCGCCGGCGAGCGGCGCCGTGAGCGTTTGCGCCGTTTGGGCCGCTTGGAGTAGGAAACGGGTTGGACGGGCGGCGGAGCCGACTTGCCGGACGAATCGACCCTCTCCCGGGACGTACGGCGGAGAGATTTGCGCGCCTTCCGTCCCCGCCGGATTTTTCGTCTTGACGGCGCATGGAGGAAGTGCTAGATTTTTGACGTGGTATGACTTGTTGGTCATTTTATGACGCATGGGACGGGTTGGCTTGCCGGGACGCGCCGGGCGGTTCGGATGGGCCGGGCGCGAGGGATGATTACGGTGACCGTTACACCCGGTTTTTGCTTATTTTCAATAAATAGAGGTGTTTTTCATGGCCGTGCCACCCAAGTCCGTCCTGCCCAAAATGCCGGGAAGACGTGTAGGTCTCTTCGTTGGCCTCCTGGTGTTGGCGCTGGCGATCGCCGGCGGCGCCGTCTATGCCCTGACCAGGCCGAGGCTGGTCGTGGACGCCAGGGCCGCCACCTACACGGTCCGGAAGGAGGGGGTGGTGGGGGAAGTCTCCGCCGCCGGGCAGGTGCAGGCCACCGACCGGGTGAACCTCGGTTTTCCGGCGCCGGGAACCCTGGCCTACCTGGGGGTGAAAGCGGGGGACCGGGTGGCGGCGGGAGAGGTTCTGGCCTGGGAGGATCCGGCGCTCCTCCAGCAGGCTGATGCTCTGGCGCAGGCCGATGTATCTTTGGCCCAGGCCAAAATGGACCAATTGGCCGCCCCGTCATCCCAGGCGCTCAGCGCCTACCGGACGGCTTTGAAGAACGCCCAAACCCTTTACGCCGATGCGCAGCAAAGCTACCAGGTCGGAATGACGTTGGCCAAGGCCAACTACCAAGCGGCCACGACGGCCCTGCAAAACGACCAGACCCAACTGGCGCAGGCGGAGAACCTGGCCGGGTGGGCCGGAACCCAGCCCGTCCTCACCCCGGCGGTGGTGGCCGCCCAGAACCTGGTGGCGGCGGCCCAGGCCACCCTCACCGCCGACCGGGAAGCCCTGCAGCAACCAGCGGCCTTGCAGGCCGCCCTGGACACGGCGCAGACCCAAATGCGCAGCGCGCAAACCGCCTACAACCTGGCGGTCAATCCCGATCCAAACGCGGTGGCGGCGGCTCGGGCCGCCGTCGCCCAAGCCCAGGCTCAAGCCTCCGTCGCCGCCTACAACCTGAGCAAGAGTCGGATCGTGGCTCCCTTCGCCGGGAGGGTGTCCACCACCGGGTTCAACCAGGGGGACAACGTGGCTGCGGGCGTGCCGGTGGTGTCCCTGGTGGGCAGCGGACCGGGCAGTCTGGAGATCGTGGCGCGTGTGGCCCAGACCCAAATCGGCGCGGTGCGGAGCGGGCAGAGGGTGATCGTCACCACGTCGGATCTGCCGGGAAGGACTTTCGGCGGTTCGGTAATCCGGGTGGATCCGGAGGCCACGGTCATGGAGGGTCAGGCTACCTACGGCGTGACCATCCTGACCAACGCCGGCGAAGGCCTGCGGCCCGGCATGGACGCGACGGCGCGGATCATCACCGGCAAGGCCAACGGGGCGCTCGCCGTGCCCGCCGGCGCCTTGCAACAGGTGGGGTCGGCCTGGGGAGTGTACGTGGAGCGGCGCGGGCAGTTCGTCTTCCAACCGGTGAAACTGGGGGTGCGGGGAAACCGGTACGTCCAGGTCACCGGGGGGATTTCGGCCGGTGACAAGATCCTCACCGGGACGGCGGCAAGCTGAGAAATATTGCAGACGTTTGCGAAAAGGGGCAGGAGAACCGGCTGAAACGGCGAATAACCGAAGGCCACCGGCCAAGACTACCCGGTTGACATCCTCCTCACGGCTAAAGCCGTGTGATTCCCGGTTTGATCCGGGCCGGTATTTCCTTATGCGGCTTGCGCCGTTTTCGGTTTCCCGGTAGTTCCTCACCGCTCTGAGGCGTCCCAACCTCTCCCCACTTCGCAAGGCTTCGGCCGTCTGCCCGACGGCACGGGGACGGAAACATAAGCCGTTAGGTCCAGCCCTCTTTTGAGGATCACCTTCGCTGCGTTGGCGTCGGCGTGTTCGGTGTGGTCGCAGGCTTGACATTTGAACCTGGGAAGTTGCTTGCTGGGCTGATTCTTGTCGAAGGCGTCGGCGAAAGCCCTGTCCAAGTCTTTGAGTTTTTGCTGTAGAACCTGGGAGTGGGCTTCATTCAGAAAACCATATTCTTAGGACTGTTTCCAAAGCTGAAGGAACCAACAAAGTTCCGCATACCAAAGGATCGGCTGTTTGTTTCGCAACCGGGCAAGATTCATGGCCAGAGCTTTGTTCCAGACAAAGCGGGCATGGCCAGCCATGATCCTCAAGACATGCCCTATTATGGGAGTTGTCTTTAATTTAAAGCGGTAGCCTCGTTTGAGCATGTGTATCTCCTCTGTTGCCTGATTGTACCACAACGGAGAAGCAAGGGGCAGCCGCTTCAGCTCACCCCTAAAGGAGTGGGCGCATCAAGCCGGATTTTTGCAAGAGCGGACTAAAGGGGAGGAAGCGTCCGCCACGCACCCGATAGCCGTGTCCCCCATTGTAGCGGCCGGTGGTTTTTAATTTGCAAAGCGGTGTATGGTGTATAATGGTTTGCGAGGTGAGACCACGTGCGCCGGCGTTTTAAGGTGCTTTTGGAGTGGAACGAGGAGGGCGGCGGCTACACGGTGACCGTGCCGGCCCTGCCGGGGCGCGTAACCGAGGGGGACACGCGGGAAGAGGCGTTGGAAAACGCGAAAGAAGCCATCGAATGCATATTGGAAGGTATGCAATTGGATGGAGAGCCCATTCCCGCAGGGGACGTCTTGATCGAAGAAGTAGAAGTTGCGGTATGAGCCGGATGCCCCGGATGACCGGGGGCAAATTGGTGGCTGCCTTTCTAAAAAGCGGTTTTTTTGTTTGCCATAAAAAAGGTAGCCACCAACATTTGAGGCACCCTGACCATCCTAAACTTAGGGCGGTGCTGCCGGTCCATGCTGGACGCGTTCTTAAACCGGGAACGCCAAAAAGCGTTTTAAAACAAGCCGGTTGGGCTGTGGAGGATTTATGGAAACATCTCTAAACCAAACGGTCTCAGGCCAGGGCCGCCTCCGGGTGACCGCCACCATCCACCGCGTGGGCGAAGACGTCCTCCTGACCGTCACCGGCGGCGACCGGCCCCACGCCGGGGGGGTGGCGGTGAGCCTGCCCAGGCCGAGCCTGTCCGGTGACGGCAAGCCGAGCGCCTCCACCTCGGTCATCTGCGTGCCGGGACACAAAGAAGACCTTCTGGCCAGGGAGGCGGGGGAGCGGGCGGCCCGCCGTCTGGGGGTCACGGTGGTGGTGGTGGCCGGCATTCATTTGGATACGGCTTCACCCGAGGAAATAAAAAGCCTCCAGGCGAACGCCTTGGAGGCCGTGGAAGAACTGCTGGAATGCGCCAGGAACCAGTCTTAGCCGTACCGGGCCCGGCTCAACTTTTTCCCGCCAGACGCCGGTGTTCCTTCAGCAGGCAGCGGTCACTGAACACCAGGAGCCCGGCCTTGGCAGCGGTTTCCTCCGCTTCCGGGTTGGTGATTCCCTCCTGCAGCCAAAGGGCGCGGGCGCCGATGGCCACGGCGGAGCGAGCCACCTCCGGGGTTTGGTCGGAGCGGCGAAAGACGTCCACGATGTCCACCCCGTCGGGAATCTCCTCCAGGGTGTGATAGGCCTTTTCCCCCAAGACTTCCCCGACCGCCGGGTGTACGGGAATAATCCGGTAGCCGGCGGCCTGGAGGTAGTGGGCCACCTGGAAACTGGGCCGCTCCGGCTTGGGGGACAAACCGACGACGGCGATGGTGCGGGTGTCCGCCAGGAGTGCGCGAAGCCGATGGTCATCGACGCTTCCCATCTTTCCTCCTTCAGGCCTGACCCGTTTCAGACGGAAACGACGCTGGTGACGCCCGGAACCATCTTTTTGAGGGTGGCCTCGATGCTGTTCTTCAGGGTCATGGTGGAGAAGGGGCAGCCGCCGCAGGAGCCGGTGAGCTTGACGAGTACCTGACCACTGTCGCTGACGTCCATGAGGACCACGTCCCCGCCGTCAGCCCGCAGACCGGGCCGGATGGTGTCGAGGGCTTTTTCGATCGCTTGCTTTTCCATTGTCCGGGGCCTCCTCTGACCTGGTTTTTAGAAAGCCGATTTGAAAACTCGGATATCCCGCTCATCATTCTACCCCAATTCTTTGCGCAAGCCAAGTCCTTTTGGGCCAAACGTGGAGTGAAGATGCGGGATTTTGTACGCTTCGCGGCGGTAATTTGATTCCCCTCCCTCCCCGTGACCGGGGACACCGCTGCTGCGCGCGGCGGACGGATGAGGATCCCTCCGCTTCACTCTCCACCGCCCGCTGCGCCGGCGAACTGAAGGTTTTATCCACATCGGTGCGGAATATTCAAATCCACCCCCTGAAATTTACGAATTTCGGCGAATTATTATCATGTAAGTAAGGGGAGCCCAGCTTGCCTGAACCATTGACGGAAAAGATACTCCTGGCGCAGCGAGGTGACCGTGAGGTCCGGGAAGAGTTGATCGCGGACAAGCGGTCCTTTGTGCTGGTCACCTGCTCCCGGCTCTGCCGGAGGGCCTTGGATTGGCGCAACGACGATGAACTGTCCGTCGGGTTGCTGGCCCTCAACGAGGCCATCGACAGCTACGACCCGTCGAAGGGGAGCGGATTCGACGGCCACGCCGGAACGGTGATCCACCGCCGTTTGGTGGACCACTTTCGCCGGGAGGAGAAGGTTAGGCGAAACGTCCTCCTGGACCGGGGGAACGGGAACGAAGCGGAAGAGGCGCGGGAGGTGCCCGCCTGGGAGGAGGAGGCCGCCGGACGCCGCCACGCGCAGGATGAGGAGGCCCGAGACCGGGCCGGACAGATAGCCCTTTTCGTGCGCGAACTGTCCGCCTATGGCCTGACCCTGGACGATTTGGTGGAGGCGTCCCCCAGCCACCGGGACACCCGGGAAGCCCTGTTGCGGGCGGCGCGAACCTTGGCCGGCGATCCGGAACTTTCCGCGCACCTGCACCGGCACCGTCAGGTTCTCTTGGCCGTCCTCAGCCGTCGTTGCGGCTTGTCCCGTCGGGTCCTGGAGCGCGGCAGACGTTACCTTGTGGCCATGGCCCTGATCCTGCTTTCGGACGAGTATCCGGCGTTGCGCGAGTATCTGCGGGCCCCTGAGGCCGCGCCGACGGGAGGTGAGGGCGGATGAACGAAACGAGCGCCAGGGGGTTGGTCCTGGAGACGCGCGATCCCAGGAACGTCACCGTCCTCACCGCGGAGGGCGAATTTCGTCGCATTCCTTGGCGGGGGGCGCCGCCGTTGGTGGGGGATTATGTGGATGTGCCGCCGGCGGGGCCGGCGGAGGCTCCGGCGTCCAACCGGGTGGTGCCCCTCATCCGCCGCTGGCTGCCCGCCCTGAGCCTGGCGGCCATCCTGGTCTTCGGCTTCTTCCTGGGCCGGTTGGCCTTCGCCCCCCCGGTGGCCCAGGCGGCGGAGTACGTGGCCATGGACATCAACCCCAGCCTCGAGCTCGACCTGAGCCGGCAGGGAACGGTCCTGGCGGCCACCTCTTTCAACGCCGACGCCGGGCGGGTGCTCGGCGGGCTGAAGCTGGCCGGAACGTCCTGGGAGGGAGCGGTGGCGGCCATCATCGCCCGCTCCCAGGCCCTCGGCTTCCTCAAGGCCGGTGGAGGCAACCTGGTGACGGTCACGGCCGTGCCCGCGGCGTCGGTGAAGGTGCTGCCGGTCACGCCCGGCCGGGTGCAGGGGTACGTGGCGGATCAGTTACGGCAACGGCGGCTTTACGGTTCGGTGCTGGCCGGACAGGGCACGTCGGCCGAACGCCGGCAGGCCATCGCCAAACACCTGTCCCTGAACAAGTACCTATTATATGAGCGGGCCAAACAAAAACACATCGTTTTGCCGCTGTCCACGGTGGAGAAGGTGCCCATCAAGGACCTGGTGCGCCGGACGGGCCTCAAATTGCAGGAGATCTATCCCGCCCACCGCTTGGAGAAGGTCGAGCGGGAACAGGGAGCGGCGGGCGGTTCGCCCGGTGCGAAGAAGCTTCGCGAGCGGTTGCGGGAGAGGTTGAGCCACCATTCAAACGGGCGGCGGAACGAGCGGAAAGGCGAAAAGCCAGCCGGGGGAAGCCAGGGAACGGTAAAGGGAGAGGGGAGCGCCGGTTCGGCCCCCTCACCCTCGTCGTCGTCTTCGGACGCCGTGCGGAAAGCGAAGCGGTTGCAGGCACGGCTGCGGGAGTTGCAGCGCAAGTGCCTCCGGGGGCACAAGGACGCCTGCGCCAAGCTGCAGAGTCGGCGCGCCTTGATCGACCGGGGAGGGGTGGCCGGCGGCGCCGTCCTGCCCGCAGGGCTGTTTCCGGAACCGAACAATGACCAGGGTGGGAACTGAAAACGTGATTCCACCCCGGCCGGCCGCGATTCCGCTGCCGCCCGTCCACCTGGTGACGGGTGGCGACGGGGATGAGCGCGGTCGGTTGGTGGCCCTGGTGGCCGCCGCCTTGACCGGCGGCGTGGGGCTGGTCCAGTTGCGGGAAAAGGCTCTCCCCGACGGGAAGCTCCTTTCCCTGGCCTCCGAGTTGGCCGGCCTGTGCCGGGAGCGGGGGGCGCTCCTGGTGGTGAACGGACGGGCCGACGTCGCCCGGGCCGCCGGGGCCGCCGGCGTCCACCTGGGCGAGCGGGGCTTGCCCGTGGCGGCGGCCCGGTTGGTGTTGGGCGCCGGTGGCTTGGTGGGTGTCTCCGTGCATGACCGCGAAGGGGCCATCCGGGCGGCGCAGGCCGGGGCCGACTATCTTTATTTCGGCCATGTTTATTCCAGTCCGTCCAAGGAGGGGCTGCCGCCCAAGGGAACGGTGGAATTGGCCCTGGTCGCGGCGGCGGTGGCCGTGCCGGTGGTGGCCATCGGCGGCGTCGGCCCGGACAGGGTGGCGGAAGTGGCGGCGGCGGGGGCGGCGGGTGTGGCCGCCGTCTCCGTCTATCGGTCCGACCCGGCCGGGGTCGCCCGGCGTTTGCGGGCCGCGTGGGAAAAAGCCGGCGGCTGACCGGGCGTCAAAGATTAAGTGAAACCGCGAAGCGAATGAAGTCTCGCAAAGTTACGCCAAGCATGGCGCCTGCGCCATGCTTGCGGTCTTTTCTTTTTGAAGGTACGAGCGGCAACGGCGGCGAAAATAATCGTCAGGCCGAAGGGGGGCTGGTCCGAGGATGCGCATCAGACTCAACGGTTCGGAGCGGACGGCACAAGTCGGTTGGACCGTGGGCGACCTTTTGCGGAACCTGGGGGTTCCCGCCTTCGGCACGGCCGTGGAGGTCAACGGGGTCATCCTGGAGGGGGAGGAGCGGGAGAACCGCTTGTTGGCCGAGGAGGACGTCGTGGAAGTGGTGCGGGTGGTCGGCGGTGGCTGAAACGCAAGTTCAACGCGGCGCAAAGCGACAGGAGGTTGAATTTGGACAAGAAGCTGATTATCGCGGGGCGGGAATTCACCTCCCGCCTGCTGGTGGGAACCGGCAAGTACCCGGACATGGCGACGATGCAGGCAGCGATTGCCGCTTCCGGAACCGAAATCGTCACCGTGGCCATCCGGCGCCTGCCCTTGGAGGGAGGCGGGGAAAACCTCCTCGACTTCATCGACCGGGGGAGGATCACCCTGTTGCCCAACACGGCCGGGGCGACCACCGCCGAGGAGGCCGTGCGCCTGGCCAAGCTGGGACGGGCCGCCGGCCTATCCAATTTCGTCAAGCTGGAAGTGATCGGCGATTCCCAGACCCTTTATCCCGACCCAATCGACACCCTGGAGGCCACCCGCGTCTTGGTGCGCGACGGCTTCGACGTCCTGGTGTACACGAGCCAAGATCCGATTTTGGCCCGCCGACTGGAGGAGGCGGGGGCGGCGGCGGTGATGCCCTACGGCTCGTCCATCGGCTCCGGGCAGGGCATCCTTGACTTCACCGCCGTCCGGATGATCGTGGACCGGCTGTCGGTGCCGGTGGTGGTGGACGCCGGACTGGGCGTGCCCTCCGACGCGGCTTTGGCCATGGAGGCCGGCGCCGACGCCTGCCTGATCAACACGGGGATCGCCTGTTCCCGCGACCCGGTGCAGATGGCTCGAGCCATGCGCTTGGGGGTGGAAGCGGGCCGCAAGGCATACCTTGCCGGGCGTATCCCGCGCCGAGCCTACGCTTCCCCCTCCAGCCCCACGGAGGGGCTGCCAGGGCAAGCG
>JAJZBP010000074.1 GCA_021798855.1 Bacillota bacterium | reverse complement strand
GCGAAGAATTCCCGGCAGATGGTCTGGAGAAAGCGTTCAGCCATGCCATTGGTCCAGGGATGCTTTACCTTGGTGCGCCGAAGCTTGAGGCCATGCTCTTGGCAGACGAGTTCAAAGGGATTGTGAATGTCAATCAAAAAGGGGACCACCCAGTCAAAGTATTATGGAACCTACGGGTGGTTCCAAGGATCCCCTGAGTAAGGAGCGAGAGTCTGGCAGTGACTGCAGCAGGAAGTGCAACACCAAGGCAGCCGTGGTAGCGAGTTTGGCTTTGGGGGTTAGGGTGGAGAACGTATGACGGCCATGTTACCTTCTACTGCGCCCGGCCGCTGTTGCGGGTCTGGCTCTGGCGGAACCGGTACGATTCCCCGTTGAATACCAGGACCTGGGCATGATGCGTCAGCCGGTCCAGCAGTGCCGTCGTCATCGTCGGATCCCCAAACACCTCCGTCCAACGCGAAAATTCCAGGTTGGAGGTGATGATCATACTTCCCCGTTCATACCGCTCGGCACAGAACTGGAAGATAAGCGGACTCCCAGGCCCCAGCCCTACGTACCCGAGTTCGTCCAACACCACCAGGTCAATCTTCCGCCAGGACTGCAGGTACCTCGGCAGGCGGTGCTCGTCCTGGGCCGCTAGCAACTCCTGGATTAACACGGATACCGTGACGAACCGCACCCGATATCCATGCTGGATCACCGCCATTCCCAACCCGGTCGCCAGGTGCGACTTGCCAGTCCCGGACTGGCCGATCAGGAGTACGTTCTCTTTTTGCCGGACGAACCTGCCCTCCGCCAAGGACAGTACCCGCTCCTTCGGGAGCGATGGCATGGCCGCAAAATCAAATCCATCCAAGGTCTTGATTACGGGGAACCGTGCCTCCTGTAGTCTCCGCTTCAACATACTCTCTTGCCGATGCAGGATCTCCTGGTTGAGGCAGCCCGCGAGGTAGGCCACCGGGTGCTGCCCCTGGTCAACCGCTTGGCGGGCCCTGTCCCGGAACACCTGGCGAAGCCCCGGCAGGCGCAGGGCCCGAGCGTACTCGTCAACCATCACTTCCTGCGCTTGCTCCGTCATCATAATCACCCCACCATAAGTTGGTCATAGCGGGCGGGATCCTCCCGCTCAATGTGGTGTCCACGCAATTCTTCGGGCACTTCGGCTGGTGGGACTCGGACCTCAGTGGTCCGGTTTTGGACCAGGAGTTGGCGCACCACGTCTTCCCGGAGCATGTTCTTCTCCTCCGCCACCAAAAGAGCGGATTCAACTTCCCTGGCGGGAAAGTCGCGCAGGATAAGGAGTATACGGGCGAAATCGCGATATCAGTCCTTCTTGCTTTCCAGCAGGCGCTTTTGCACCCGGATGAACACTGGCGGCATGGTGCGAATGGCGGCTGCATGCGTGGCAGCGCGGGGCTTCATGGCAAGGGCATCCAGATAATGCTCGATGGTCAAAATGGTCTCCCCACGGGCGTAACAACGCGGATGGACGGCTACCACTCGTTCCCGATCCACCGCCTCCACCCGGTCTACAAAGGACCGCAGGAACAGGGCCTTGCCCACCAAAGAGGTTGGAACCGAGTACCGGTTGCGGTCAAAGTGCACCAGTGAGAGCGGCGAAACCTTTACTGGTACCAGCCGGCTGCAGGAATGGGCAACCGGCGGCAGTTCCAGCAGACTGGCCCGCTCCGCTTCCCACCCGGGACGCTTTTCCCGATCCTGCTCGCACCATCTTAGAAGCCGGGCATTAAGTTCCTCGAAACTGCCCACCTGGGGTACTGGAACCAAGGCGTTTCTCCTGACGTAACCCACCAGGTTCTCCACTGCCCCCTTTTCGTTCCCATGGCCTGCCCGACAGAAGGAACTCTCGAACAAGTAGTGACTGCGCAAGGCAATGAACGACTTTTGTTCCTCTCGCTCAGGCCCAGCCAGAATCCGCAGAACCGCTGACTTCAGGTTGTCATAGAGGCAGGAGCGGGGCACCCCTCCCAGCCATTCGAACCCCTGGCGGTGCCCATCCAAAAAGGCCTCCATACGCTCATGGGGGTAGGCATGGGCAAAGGAAACTCCGCTGGCCCGCAGCCTCAGACAGAACAGGTGGACAACCACCAGCTCACCCGCCACCACCGCGTAGGCCTCTCCCCAGTCGATCTGTCCCTGCTCGCCCGGATCGACCGCCAGCGGAACAAACGCTCTCGGAGTGGACCCCTTGAGTTGCCTGACCAACCGGCGCACCGTGGACTCGCTGCCGGTGAAGGAGTATTCCGCAACCAGTCGATGGTAAATGCGCCGCGCGGTGTGCCGCTGCTTACGGGGCGCAGTCTCGTCCACCACCAACCATGCCTGAACCACCGGCAGAACCGGTTCCACCACCGGGGAGGGCTTCTCTTGGGTCAGGCTATACCTGGGAATCTCGCTACTGGCCAGCGCCTTACGGATGGTCTTGCGGCTATGCCCCAACCGGCGGGCTATGTCCCGAATCGCTCTCCCTTCCACGTAATGCATCCTCCTGATAACCTCGATGTCGGCCATAGGCAACATGTCCTTTCCTCCTGCAACCATTTGGTATCCCTTCTGCCAAAGGGCCCTCCTGGTTTACAGGAATCTCTTCGGGGGTGGTCCCCTTTCTCATTATCACTGACCCTCAAATGAGCCCCTTTTACGTTATCACTCACACGGCACCCTGCGGACGAAAAGGCGTCCCTGGCCTGTTGCGGCCGGCAGCCCAAACCCTCGATTGTTGCCCGTGCAGAACATACAAACCGGTGGTTGCGCCGAAAAGCAACGTATCACCACCATCGGGAGAATTCGTGGCCGCGTCACCACCAAGGGCACCCTCGGAGGTTCGTCCCGCTCCCGGCCGTCCCGTTATTTGGCCAATTCCAACACCTTAAACATTTCGCCCAAACCAAATGGACTGACCAATTGAACGATCTTGCCCAACTCCATCCCCGCCACCGGATTCGTCCGCGCCAACCCCTGCAACCGCTCCATTTCTTCTTCCAAACCCAGATCCAGCAGGAAATCCCCCTGTTCCTGGTAGCCGGTCACCCTAAAGCCAGCCTCCTTCGCCCATCCTTCGAGAGCGGTGAAATCCACGTCGGCCGTTATGTCCTGCTTACCCAAGCGCACAAAGGGGTTGTCCGTCCTCCACTGTTGGAAAAAAGTTCGCAGGCCGTAACGCGAAGAAAGATGGCGCTCGGGCGAGGGCGCTCCGTAGTCGATGACCAAGATCTTTCCCCGGAGTAGGCAACGCCCCAACGCCCTCACGATCTCTCGTCCCGCCGGAGCGGCCTGCGTTCTTCCTCCCTGGGGGAGGCTGATCCCCGCGAGGGACAAACCAAGTTCCTCCGTCGACAGCGGCCCCGGAGTTTCCCGCAGTCCTCCCCCCGGTTCCCCGGTTACATAGATTTCCAGCAGACCATCCGCGGACATCTCCACCACGTGGACCGGTAAGGCATCGAAAAGCTCGTTGGCGATGACCACTCCTCGAAAGGGAGAAAGGTCCTCCAGAGTTCGCCATTCCACCGGCGATGGAACCTTTGCCAACCGGCGGGCTTGCGCCCCACGCCTGGCCGGACTGGTTTCCACGATTATGTACCTGAGCTTTGGTCCCCCCGTTCCCCCATCTCCCCCCGCTTCAATGGTCGCCACCCACCTCTCCAGGAGGCTTTCTGCCAAATGGCCTTCCCCACCTCCCATTTCGAGCACCGTGAACTCGGGCGAGCGCCCCGCCTCCACCCATGCCCGGCGTACGTACTCCGCCAAAGCGAAACCGAAAAAAGGACTGTGGGACGGACAGGTGAAGAAATCTCCCGCCCGTCCCACCACCGGCTTTTCCCGGTTGTAATAGCCCAACTCGGGATGATAAAGCATCATTTCCATGAAGTCACGAAAGGTGATCCGGCCCTTTTCCGCCAGTGCGCCGGCTAAAGCCCGCTCCATGCCCGTCTTCCCATTTCCCGGTTCTCCGGCTCCTTCGCCCTCCGTCACTCAAGGACCATTCCCTTCCTGCGTCCCTTCCCGTCTCCGTTCCCGCCGCCGGCCCCGCCCCCCGGCGGCCTTTTTCAGAACGAATAACTGCGGTTGCCGTCGCAGGCGAAGGTTTTCGTCCTGCCGTCCACCACGGTCTCCAATTGCACCGTGCGCCGCCAAAGCGACTGCACTTGGTCCAACGTCTTTTCCAGATGGCGCAGGTGGAGTTCACGCCCGTCGTAAAGGTGGCGCAGGGCCAAAGTGCCCTTGCCCTCGTGGTCGACGTCCACCACCTCCACCGCCGGGAATCCTCCGTCGGTCAGGTCGAGGACAAGCCCGTCCCGAACCTTTTCCCATTCCTTCTCCGTCACCACCCATTTATCCCCCATTTTAGCGTAAAGATAAAGGTCGAGTTCCTCCACCAGTTCCTTGGTCAGGAAATTGCGCAGCAATGAACAGTCATTTTCGGTCTCCCGCAGGGCGAAAATAGCTTCCCGCCCGTCCGCAAACAGCGGTTCATCCTCGCCGTCAGCCGCCGTGCGCCCCCCGGGCCCATCCTCCGTACGGTCGTAGCGGCGTTCGATGTCCTCAAACAGGCGCAAGCCCACCAGGTACGGATTCAAACTCATCCCCGGAGGTTGGACGATCCTGGAATTCAGCAGGGAATACTCCACCGTCTCCGCCTCGGTCAGATCCAACTCCCGCAACAACCGCTGGTGCCAGTAGGTCGCCCACCCCTCGTTGGCGATCTTCGTCGTGATTTGCGGCCGGAAATAGAGCATCTCATCCCGCAAAAGCGACAGCACGTCCTTTTCCCAGTCCTCCAGGTGGCGGGCGTATCGGACCAACGCCAGCAGGAGATCCCTGGCCTCCGGGATCTCTTTTGTTTTTTTGGGGGGGTCCCCCCCTTCCCGGGACCTGGTGGCGTCCTCCCCCCAAAGATCGGCATAGGGACAGGAGGGTTGTTCCTCGATATTCCCTGGCCTCTCGGCCTCCTCCCGAAACCACGGGTCGATTTGACCCTGGATCGCCAGCCCGGCGTCCAGGAGCTTTTCCACTCGCTCCTTGCCATGGATGAATTCGTAATCCCGCAAAACCGCGGCCGTCCGACTCATGGTCTCCAGCATGTCCCGTCTGGTCCGGGCATAATGGAGGTTGTGCTTGAAAAAATCGGCGTGCGCATAAACGTGGGCCACCACCAGTTTATTTTGGATCAGGCTGTTTTGATCCAAAAGGTAGGCATAGCATGGGTCGGTGTTGATCACCAACTCGTAGATGCGGCTGAGGGCGAAGTCGTATTGGGTTTTCATCCGGTTATAGGCCTTGCCGAAACTCCAATGGGCGAAACGGGTGGGCATTCCCCCATACGCCCCCAACGTGTAGACGATATCCGGCGGGCAGATCTCGAAGCGCATGGGTGGCGCGTCCAGGCCCATCCGGGCGGCCACTTCGGCGATCCGGCCGATGGCCTCCTCCAGCAGCGGGATCTCTTCCTTTTTCACCGGGGCAATCCCTCCTTACCCAGGAACGCACGCAGAGCCCGGTGGATGTCCGCCTTTTCCCATATTTCCGCCGTCTTCAGGCGCGGGTCGCCCATTTCCCGGAAAAGGGAGAGCAGGGTGTGCCGGGGTGAGGAATCGCTGCGGACCTCACCATAACCGAAAAGGCGGGCCACATCCAACAGTTCCCGCGCCGCCTCCAGAGCCCGTTGGTTGTCCGAAGCCAGGTTGTCGCCGTCGCTGAAGTGGAAGGGATAGATGTTGATGCCCAACCCCCTGCCGTAGCGTTGCGCGACGATCTCCATCGCCAGGCGGTAGACGGAAGAACACTTGGTGCCCCCGCTTTCCCCCTTGGTGAAAAACTCCTCTTCGCTGACCTCTTTGGCTTCGGTGCTGTGAGCCAGGAAAACCAGTTCCACACTCCGGTATCTTGACCGCAAAAACCGCACCAACCAGGTGAAGAAGCTTCGCGCGACGTACTTTTCGAAATCCCCCATCGAACCGGATGTGTCCATCATCGCAACCACCAAGGCGGCGGTCTGGGCCCGTTCAACCTCCTCCCAGACGCGAAAGCGCACATCCTCCCTGGCGATGGCCCCAGGAACGGCACCGCCGTGCCTGGCCGCCCGTTTGATCGCCTCCAAAAGGGTGCGCTTCTTGTCCAGGTTGCTGGTGAGCCCGACTTTGCCGACGGAGCGAAAGTCGACCCCTTCCGCGGGAATCCGGCGGCGGTTCAGGTCGTCCAGGTTCGGCAGTTCCAGTTCGGCAAAAAGGATCTCCGCCAGTTCGTCCACGGTGATCTCGGCTTCGTAATAATCGCTGCCCGGTTCATCCCCGGCTCCCCCCCCGCCCCGGGAAGCCTCCCTCCCCAGGACCGCACCCGGTTGACTGCCGCCCTGCCCCTGGCCGGCGTTTTGCCCCTTGGCCGGATCGAAGCGCAGGCGATACTCTTCCAGCGAACGAATGGGCACTTTGATCACTTTCTGCCCGTCGGCCATGATGATGCTCTCCTGGGACACAATGTCCGCCAGGTTTTTGCGGATGGCCTCCTCCACCTTCGCCCGGTGTCTTT
The DNA here is from genome assembly GCA_021798855.1 of Bacillota bacterium. Taxonomy (GTDB): domain Bacteria; phylum Bacillota; class Sulfobacillia; order JAJZIM01; family JAJZBP01; genus JAJZBP01. The sequence goes on along the minus strand of JAJZBP010000074.1, from coordinate 2,416 downwards.
CCTGGTCCAGAATGCCTTTGCGGTGCAAGGACCAATCTTCCCTGGACAAGGTGTAATCGGAGTCCATGGTCTACACCTCCCGGAGGGACGACCCGCCCCTCAACGGTTGAGCAGGCTCCCCGTATATTTGAGCAGTTCGTTGGCGCAATGGGCGCAGTAGCCGTGGGTTTCGATCAACCTGGCCACCACCCCGTTGATCCTTTTCAGTTGTTGTTCATCCGGAGTCTTGGTGGAGGTGGTTATTTTCACCACATCCTTCAGGTCGCTGAAAAGTTTCTTTTCGATAGCCTCGCGCAGTCGTTCGTGCGAATTGTAGTCGAAGGTCTTCCCTCGGCGCGCGTAGGTGGACAGGCGGATCAGGATCTCTTCCCGGAAGGAACGCTTCTGGTTTTCCGTCACGCCGATTTGCTCCTCGATGGAGCGCATCAGGTGCTCGTCGGGATTCATCTCTTCCCCGGTCAGCGGATCCTTGACCCGTTGCCAGTTGCAATACGCCTCCACGTTGTCCAGGTAGTTGGCCAGGAGCGTGCGTGCCGACTCCTCGTACGAATAAACGAAGGCTTTCTGCACCTCTTTTTTCGCCAATTCGTCGTATTCCTGGCGAGCCAGGCTGATCAAGTTCAAAAGCCTTTCCCGTTCATCCCGGTTGATCGAAGGATGTTGGTCCAGTCCGTCCTTCAGTGACCGGAGAAGGTCCAAGGCGTTGAGGCAGGGCACCTCCTTGCGGATCAGGGCGCTGGAGATACGGTTGATGACGTAGCGGGGGTCGACGCCGCTCATTCCCTCGTCGTCCGACTCCGCCCGCAGTTCGGCCACGTCCCCCTCCTTGTAGCCGGTGACCTCCTCCCCGTCGTAGAGGCGCAACTTTTTCATCAGGTCCACGCCCTGTTTGCGCGATTCCCTGAGGCGGGATAGCACGCTGAAGATGGAGGCGGTTTTTAAGGCGTGGGGAGCCAGGTGCACGTCCTGCAGGTCACTGGAATTAATCAACTTTTCGTAAATGCGCACCTCGTCGCTGACCCTCAGGTTATAGGGTATCCGAAAGACGATGATCCGGGAATGGAGAGCCTCGTTTTTCTTGTTGGCGATAAAAGCCCGGTACTCGTTTTCGTTGGAGTGGGCCACGATCAACTCGTCGGCGGAGATCAGGGCAAACCTACCGGCCTTGAAATTACCCTCCTGCGACAGGCTCAGCAGGTTCCAAAGGAACTTTTCGTCCGCTTTCAACATCTCCTGGAATTCCATCAAACCGCGGTTGGCCACGTTCAGTTCCCCGTCGAAACGGTAGGCCCGGGGGTCCGATTCCGACCCGAATTCGGTGATCGTCGAGAAGTCGATGCTTCCCGTCAGGTCGGCGATATCCTGGGACTTGGGGTCGGAAGGGCTGAACGTGCCGATGCCCACCCGGTCTTCTTCCGAAAAGAACACCCGCTTGACCCTGACTTCCTCCATCTTGCCTGCATAGGCGTCCCGCAACCGCAACCGGCAGGACGGACACAGACTCCCCTCTATGTGCACCCCCAGCCGCCGCTCCAACTCCGGGCGCAGGCGGTAGGGCACCAAATGCAGGGGATCTTCGTGCATGGGGCATTCGGCGATTGCATACACCGCTCCCGCGTCGGTCAGGGTGAACCTTTCCAGCCCCTTTTTCAAAAGGTTGACCAGGGTCGACTTGCCCCCACTGACCGGTCCCATCAACAGCAGAATGCGCTTGCGAACATCCAGGCGGCGGGCCGCCGGGTGAAAATACTCTTGCACCAAACGCTCCACGGTTTCGTCCAACCCAAAGATCTCGTCGGCGAAGAACTTGAAGGTGGTGCGACCACGGGCCTGCGCCGTTCCCGCTCCCACGATCATTTGGTGGATCCTGGCGTGGGCCGTTTCGGCAATCACCGGATTCGCCTCAACCAAGTGCAGATAGTCCCTGAAGGTTCCCTCCCAACGCAAACCATCTTCCCGCTGCCGGTTTTCCGTCAACAACTGCCAGATGTCCTCCAAGGTTCTTCCTCCCTTCTCCCTCTCCGGGATTGCCGGCGATGGATTTATTCATCTTATGGCGGGAGCGAAAAAAAGAGAGCGTGGGAAACTCAAATGGCCATGCCGTCGGGCGAACCTTCGCAATTCGGGCAACTTAGATTCAAGATACAATATTCCTAATAAAGTTTCCAATGGTTAAATATTCCACAAATCGGGGCCGCTTTCCGTAACGCCGAAAATACCCGCCGAATGGTGGTAAATCCGCGGGGTTGTGGTGCCCCGTTCTATAGACAACCGCCCGGTCCCCGTGTAAAATTCCAGGTAATGATGAAGTTTGTGACTTTTGGCACAAACCGGAAGGCGGTTCCATCCAGTCTTGGCGCGGCGGGAAAGCGGACGACGAGGAGGCAATGATGTTGGGTTATTACGGGGATTACCT
>JAJZBP010000073.1 GCA_021798855.1 Bacillota bacterium | reverse complement strand
GGTTCCCGGGTTCAAGGAACGGCTTGCCGTTCCTTCCTTGGAAATGGAGGGGTTCCGATCCGCCGCGCGCAGCAGCGGTGTCCCCATCAGGGGAGGGAGGGGTTCCGATTGCCGTTCTCCCCCTGCAGAAGGCAACAACGCTAGTAAGCTGCACCTTTTTCACCAGATCCTCTGGAAGAACAATGGTTCCTCCACATACCCGCCCTGGAGAAAGGCGACAAATTCCGGCGGTCGGGTGGAAAAACATTGTCCACAAAGCATCTAAATTATAGTCATCCCGGACTGAAAGCGCACGTTTTTTCCGAGTCCAATTTATAAATTATAATTTATAAATTCGTTTTCCCCTCCCGACTCCTTCAACGGTTAAAGCCGCCGCTCACTGTCCAAAAGCACCGTCACCGGACCGTCGTTGACCGACTCCACCGCCATGTCCGCCCCGAAGACGCCGGTGACCACCGGGAGCCCCCGCTCTTGCAAGGCGGCGATGAACCGCCGGTAAAGCGGCTCGGCTACCGCCCCGGCCGCCGCGCCGGCGAAATCCGGGCGCCTTCCTTTGCGGCAATCGGCCAGGAGGGTGAACTGGGACACAACCAGGACCGCGCCGCCCGCCTCTCCCACGCTCCGGTCCATCCGGCCGCCTTCCCCCGGGAAAAGGCGCAGTTCGCCCACCTTGCGCGCCAAGTGTTCCGCGGCGGCGGGAGTATCGGCACCGGCGACGCCGAGGTAGACAAGCAGGCCGCAACCGATCTCGGCCACTGGGTCGCCGTCCATCCGGACGGTCGCGGCAGCGACCCTCTGCAAAACCGCCCTCAATGGCTATCCTCCTCGACCGCTCAAAAAGGCCCATCTGCTGTGTTGGCTTCCTTGCTCGCCGTTTCGCCGTACCTCAAGGTACGGCTCACGGTCTCGCTCGTTGCCGCCTTGCATCCGGACCTTTTTGAGCGGCCTAAAACACAATGGACCTTCTCCGCTCAATGGACCTTCTCCGCTCAATGGACCTTCTCCGCTCAATGGACCTTCTCCCGCGCCACCCGCTCCGCCTTGACCACGCCCGGCAAGGCGCAGATGCGTTCCATGATCCCCTCCAGTTCCCGCAGGGAGGCGATCTCCATGGTGACGTCCACTAAAGCGGTGCGTTTTTTGTCCACCCGGACCCTGGCGGTCAGGATGTTCACCCCTTTTTCGGCCACCGCCCCGGCCACATCCGCCAGGAGGCCGGCCCGGTCGTTGGCCTGGACCCGGATCTCCACCGGACGCTGCGTCTCCTCCGCCCGGTCCCAGGCCACCTCGATCAGCCGACCCGGTTCGGCCAGCAGTTCTTTGCTGTTCGGGCAATCCCAGCGGTGGATGGACACGCCCCGGCCCCTGGTCACGTAGCCGATGATCCGGTCACCCGGGACCGGCAGGCAGCAGCGGGAAAAGCGCACCAGCACGTTGTCGATGCCCTTCACCCTGACCCCGTTTACGGCCTTGCCGTAACCCTGCCAGACCCGCTCCGCGGCTTCGGCCCCGGCCGCGCCGGCTACGCCGGCAGCGCCCGCCGCGTTCAAGGCCCCCGGCGACCCGGCGCTCCCCGGTCCGCCCGCGCCCCCCGACGTTCCGGCAACTGCCCCGCCCGTTTCCGCCGCCACTTTCTTTTCCTTGCGGTACTCCTCCCGCAGCCGGGAGATGACCTGCACCGTGGACAGGCCGCCGTAACCGACCGTCGCCAGCAGGTCGTCGGTCGTCCCCAGGTTGTAGCGGCGGCGAGCCACCTCCAGCCATTCCGGCCGCAAAAGTTCCGCCGCGTCGAACCCCTGGCGACGGCTTTCCTTTTCCAGCGAATCCCGTCCCCGGGCCAGGTTCTCCTCCCGGTTCTTGGTCTTGAACCACTGGCGGATGCGGTTTTTCGCCCCCGAGGTCACCGCCAGGGCCAGCCATCCGCGACTCGGACCGGCCGAATTCTTGTTGGTCAGGATCTCCGTGATGTCCCCGCTTTTCAGGCGGTAATCCAGGGGGACGATCTTCCCGTTCACCTTGGCCCCGGCGCAGTGGTGGCCCACATCCGTGTGGATGCGATAGGCGAAGTCGATGGGCGTGGCTCCGGTGGGCAGGTCGATGACCTGCCCCTTGGGGGTGAAAACGAACACCTCGTCGTCGAACAGGTCGATCTTCAGCGTCTCCACGAAATCCTTGGCGTCCCGCAGATCGTGCTGCCAATCCATCACCTGGCGCAGCCAGGCCAACTTCTCGTCCATGGCCCGGTCCGTCGGCGTGCCCTCTTTGTAGCGCCAGTGGGCGGCGATCCCGTACTCTGCCGTGCGGTGCATTTCCCAGGTGCGGATCTGGATTTCGAACGGTTCCCCCGTCGGGCCGATGACCGTGGTGTGCAGGGACTGGTACATGTTCGACTTGGGCATCGCCAGGTAGTCCTTGAAGCGCCCCGGGATCGGCTTCCAGAGGGCGTGGACGATCCCCAGGGCCCCGTAGCAGTCCTTGACGTTGTCCACGATCACCCGGATGGCCACCAGATCGTAAATCTGGCTGAAATCCTTGTTTTGCGTGTACATCTTCTTATAAATGCTGTAGAAATTCTTGGGCCGGCCCTGAATGTCGGCCGCGATGCCCACCGCCACCAGCTTTTCCTGGAGGACGGCCACCAGGTTGTTGATGTACTCCTCCCGTTCCCGGCGCTTACGGGAGACCTTCTCCGCCACCTCCTTGTATTTTTCCGGCTCCAGGTGGTAGAGGGCCAGGTCCTCCATTTCGCCCTTCAAGCGGAAGATCCCCAGGCGGTGGGCCAGCGGCGCGAAGATCTCCAGGCTCTCCCGGGCGATCTCCACCCGTTTCTTCTCCGGCAGGTACTTGAGGGTCTTCAGGTTGTGCAGACGGTCGGCCAGCTTAATCAGGATCACCCGCACGTCCTTGGCCATGGCCAGGACCATCTTCCGCAGGTTCTCCGCCTGCATCTCCTCCCGGCTTAAATGTTCGATGCGCGAGAGTTTGGTCACCCCGTCCACCATCCCGGCGACCTCTTCCCCGAAGCCCTCCCGGATCTCCTCCAGCGTATAGCTCGAGTCCTCCACCACGTCGTGCAAAAGCCCGGCGGCAAGAGTGGGCAGGTCCAACTCCAGGTCGGCCAGGCACCCGGCCACCGCCAGCGGGTGGTCGATGTAGGGCTCCCCCGACACCCGCCGCTGTTCCGCGTGCGCCGCCAGGGCCACTTCATACGCCTTTTCCACCAGCCCCAGGTCCCCCCGCGGGTTGTAACGATGGATTTTGGCCTCCAGGGTGGCGAAGTTCAAACGCCGGTTCCCCTCCTGTAGGTGGGGCTGTCGTTCAGGTTGAGCCGCTGTCGCGGGGGCGCGATGCGCCATACGGCTTGTTCCCGCACCAATAGACCCAGTTCGCGAAAAATGGTCAGTCCCAGACGAATACTCGAAGGCGGCAACAGATCGGCCGCCGGTGGCACAAATGCCTCCAAGTCGGCCACCCGCACCGGCAAAAGCCGCCGGTAAAGCACCAACAACCGTTCCCGGTCGAGAAAAAGGCCCCCGTCCGAGACCACACCGGTTACGGGCGCAAAGTCCTCCACCCGGAACCGTTTTTCCTCCCGGCCCCGGAATCGCCTTTTCTCCAAACTGAACACCAGATTAAAGGATGCCGCGTTTTCCATTTCCGCCCGGCGCTCCCCGGACCGGAAGGACACCGCCGCGTAGCGGGAGCCGTCGCGGGTGAAGTCCAAAAAAAGATGTTCGCCCGCGCCGCCGAAAGGTCGCACCCTGGCCAAACCCATCCCCTTGGCCAAAAAGACCGGTTCCGGGTTACCCCGGCCGAACGGCTCCATGCGTTCCAATTCATGCCAAAAAGCCTCGTCCAGTTGTTCCGGTTCCACCTCGGCGTCGATTTCCAGACAGGGTCTCCCCACCTCCGTAGGCGCCGGTTCCTCCCCGGCCCGACTTTCCAGGTCAGCCTCCAGGGCCGCCACCTGGTCCGCGTCCACGCTAAAGCCAGCCGCCCCGGCGTGCCCGCCGAAGGCGGCCAACCGGCCCGCGGCCGCCTCCAGCAGCCGGTGGACGTTCCACCCGGGAATCCCCCTGGCCGAACCCCGTCCCTCTTCCCCGTCCAGGCTGACCACAAAGGCGGGGCGTCCCAACTCGTCGGCCAGCCTGGCCGCCACGATCCCGATCACCCCCGGGTGCCAGCCCGGGCTCGCAGCGAAGGCTATTTTACCGTCCCGGGAAACCATGTCCCTGGCCTCGGTCAGGACGCCCTTTTCCACCTGACGGCGCTCTTGGTTTGATATCTCGATGGCGCGAACCATCTCTTTAATTTCGTTGCTATCCGTGGTGGAGAAAAGCTCCACCGCCAAGCGCGGGTCGCCCATCCGCCCCAGGGCGTTCAACCGCGGCGCCACGCCGAAAGTGATGACTCCCGAACGCACCGTCCCTTCCACCCCCGCCGCCCGCGCCAAGGCGCACAGGCCCGGAGGTCCGTCCCAGAACCGCCGCAGGCCCTCCGCCGCCAGGATCCGGTTTTCCCCGCGCAAAGGCACGGCGTCGGCCAGCGTCCCCAGGGCCACCAGGGGCAGGAGCGGCGCCGGTTCCACCGCACCCAAAACGGCAGCCGCCGCCTGAACCAGCCGGAAGGCCACCCCCACCCCGGACAGTTCCTTGAAGGGGTAGGGACAGTCCTCCCGGTGGGGATCGAGCACCGCCACCGCCGACGGCAGATCGCCCGCCGGGAGGTGGTGGTCGGTGACGATCACGTCGAGGCCCGCCTCCCGGGCCGCCGCCACCTCGGCCACCGCAGTCACCCCGCAGTCGACCGTCAGGAGCAACCCGTAGTTTCCCGCCGCCGCCGCGACCGTTTCCCGGGAAAGCCCGTACCCATCCCCGCGGCTGGGCACGTGGTAATCGGCCCGGATTCCCCAGGCGCGCAGAGCCGCCAGCAAAACGGCCGTCCCGGTCAGCCCGTCCACGTCGTAGTCTCCGTGCACCAGCACCTTTTCGCCCCGGTCGGCCGCCCTTTGGAGCCGGTCGACCGCCGCTTGCATCCCCGCCATCTCCCCCGGAGCCGCCACCCCGGACGGATCTACGTCTATGGCACGGGAGCCGCCTCCGGCGGCGAACTGGGCGTCCAAGGTTTCGCCGACGGTCCGTTCCTTGCCCTCGCCAACGGCGACGAACGCATGTACGGAGGCGACGCCTTCGTTCCAGAACCGCCGTACCGCCGTCGCCGTCGTCAGGTTCCGGTTGAGGAGCAGTTGGGCGACCAGGGGCGACACCCCCAGTTCCCGCGCCAAAGTCTCCCGGTCCGGGTGAGGCGCGGCGACGCGCCAGGCCGGTCTGCCCGTCAAGCCGTCATCCCGGGGCTATCCCGGCCAACAGGGCCCAAAAACACGCTCCATCATCCTTCATCCGCACCTATTGTCCAAGCGGGTAAACGCCCAGGATTTTTATTATAGCACGGGAGCCGCCCCCGGCGGACTCACCGGGCCGTTTGCCCCCACGCCGGATGGTCTCGCAAAAGGCCCTCCACCGCTTCCCCCGGCACCGGGCGGCTGAACAGGTAGCCCTGAAACCGCTGGCAGCCGTGGGTGCGCAGGAAGGCCAATTGCTCCGCCGTCTCGACCCCCTCCGCGACTATGTTCAGGTTCAGGCTGCGCCCGACGGCCGTGACCGCCGCCGCCACCGCCGCTTCCGCCGGATCGCCGGCGATTTTCCGCACGAAGGAACGGTCGATCTTCAGTTCCTCCACCGGCAAGCGTTTCAGGCGGCCGAGGGACGAATACCCGGTTCCGAAATCGTCGATGGCCAGGTGTACCCCGAGTTCCCGCAATTTCTCCAGGGTGCGGACGGCAATCGGCGCGTTTTGCTGCAAAATGTTTTCCGTCAGTTCCACTCCCAGGGTATCCGGGTCAAAACCTGTTTCCTCCAGGACCGCCCCCACCCTCTCCGGCAGATCGTCCTGGTGGAACTGCCGAGCCGACAAATTGACCGCCAGGCGCAACGCCGGCAATCCGGCCGCTCGCCAAGCCGACCCTTGAAGGCAGGCCGCCCGCAGCACCAGCTCCCCCAGCGGCAGGATCAACCCGGTCTCCTCCGCCAGGGGAATGAAGCGGTCCGGCGTCAAAAGGCCCAGGTTCGGATGCCGCCAGCGCACCAGGGCCTCCAGGCCGGTCACCCGGCCCGTCTCCACCTCCACCTGGGGCTGGTAATGAAGGATGAACTCTTCCCGCTCCAACCCCCGGCGCATGGCTTCCTCCATCTCCAACCGCACCGAAACGTCCGTGTTCAGGGCCGCGGCGTAGAACTGGTAGTTGTTTCTCCCCTCTTCCTTGGCGTGGTACATGGCCACGTCCGCGCTTTTCAACATCTCCTCGGCGCCGCCGGCATCCATTGGGTACATGGCAATACCCACGCTGCCGGTGACGAGCAGGTTGCGCCCGGCCACCTGGAAGGGGCGGGCCAATTCGGCGATCAGCTTCCTGGCCACCAGGGCGGCCTCGCCGGGACTGGTCCCCCCCCCCAAAAGCACGGTGAACTCGTCCCCCCCCAGGCGGGCCACCGTGTCGCTTCCCCGCACCGCGCCCCGCAGCCGGTCGGCCACCGCCCGGAGAAGGAGGTCTCCTTGCTGGTGCCCCAAGGTGTCGTTGATGACCTTGAAGCGGTCCAAATCCAAGAACATCACCGCCACCTGGTGCCCCTCCCGTCCGGCCAGGAACAGCGACTGATTCAACCGCTCCAGGAACATGGTGCGGTTGGGCAACCCGGTCAGGGGATCGTGGTGGGCCAGGTGTTTCAGGTGTTCCTCGAACAGCCTGCGTTCGGTGATGTCGGAAGCCACCGACACCAAATGCGCCACCCGCCCTTTTTCGTCCAGGATGGCGCTGACGTTGCTCCACTGCGGATAAACCTCGCCGTTCTTGCGCCTTCCCCACATTTCGCCCTTCCAGCCGCCGGTCAGGCGCAGGGCCTTTTCCATCTCAGCCAGGGAAACCGGTTCGACCCCCTCGGGATGCAGGAAACGCAGGTCCTGGCCGGTCATTTCTTCCGCCGTGTAACCCGTTATTTCCGTGAAAGCCCGGTTGACCGACTGGATCTTCCAGTCCACGTCGGTGACCGCCACGGCTTCCGCAATGCCTTCGAACACCTTGCCCGCCAGGCGCAACTCCCGCTCCGCCCGCACCCTGACGCTCACGTCCCTGGCCACGCCGAAGACGCCGCTTATCCGTTCTCCGCTGGCGATGGGAATGCCCCGCACGGCCACCGGCACCCGCCGGCCGCTCCGGTGCCTGATGGTCACCTCCAGGTCCTCCGCCACCACCGTTCCCGTGGCCACCAGGGCGAAACGCTTTCGCGCCTTCTCCCTGTCTCCCTCTTCGACCAAGAACCAGAACGGCTTGCCCCGGACCTCCCCCAGCGCGTAGCCGCCCAGCTTTTCCGCCGCCGGATTGACCGAGGTGAACCTGCCCTTCAGGTCCAGGGAGAAAACGGCATCCGAATTGTTGTCGAAAAGGCAACGAAAACGTTCCTCGCTTTCCGCCAGGAGCCGCTCCGCCTGCCGGCGTTCGCTCACGTCCCGCACGTGAATCATGATCACGACTTTACCGCCGTAAGTCACCAGGGAGGAACTCACCTCGACCTCCAGGAGCGCACCGTCCCGGCGCCGGTAAAGCCGCGGCTCGTTGACCACCTTCAGTCCCGCCAGAACCATCCGAATGCGCTCCGCGTTGGCCTGCGGCGTCTGCGAGGCTATCAGTTGGTCGATCCCCAGGCCGACGGCCTCTTCTCCGGTGTAGCCGAACATCTCCAGAAACTTGGGATTGGCCTCCAGGATGCGCTTGCTGCCCGGATCCATCAGGTACAGTCCTTCGGCCGACTCCTCCATCAGGGAACGATACTTCTCCTCACTCTCCGTGAGCAGCCTCTCCATCCTTTCGTCCTCGGTCACGTCCCGGAAAACCACCACTCCCCGCAGGCTGCGCCCCGCTCCCCGGACCGGACTGCACACGAAGTCGACGGTCAGTCGGACGCCGTCCTTGCGCCAGAAAACCTCGCGGCTGCGCCGTCCCTCCCGCCGCCCGATGGCGGCGGCGATGGGACAGTCCTCCTGGGCGTAGGGACTGCCGTCCGGACGGGAATGGTGCCACAGGGCATGCGGATCGACCCCGACCAGTTCCCCCGAACCGTAACCCAGCATCCTGGTCGCCGCCGGATTGATGAAACTGATCCGCCCGTCTTCACCCACCCCGTAGATCCCTTCGCCCGCCGCCTCCAGAATCAATTGACTCAGGTGATTCGGGCGGTTGCCGTCCCCGGTCCGGCGTCGCCCAACGTTGTCCACCTCGGCCAAACCCATCCCCCCGCCCGCTTCGACCCGCGAAAGACCGGTATCTTGAGTAATCCCTTCTCCATCACCACCGCATTTCCTCCCCGCCTCTCCCCCACCCGGCAACGTCGCCCAGGGTTACGGCGAAAACAGTGCGAACGGCAAAGAAAAAATCCGCCACACAGTGAAGTTGACTATGAACAGTGGCAACGAACCGCGTCATATCAACATTTGTTTTCCTGCCAACACCATTTCAGCACATTTCAGCACCTTACCACACCTTAATCGTATTTTGTTGCTGCGCATTCAGCACCCGAATCAAAAAACCCAAATCGATTTTGTCTTTTTCCCTGATGCCTCGTTTGGTTTCGATCAACGTAGGAATGTCCGCAACGGGGATAGATATACCATCTGCGACAGCAGTAATTGCTTTGGCGTTTGAAAAGTTAATGTCTCCAACAGATTTCAGTAAGTCTATGGTAACCTCCTCAACAATTCGCACAACGGTATAAGTTTCAACGTCTGTGGCTGGCATATCGTCCGTTTCAATCCCCAATGTGTGCAGAGCCTCTTTAAGTTTTTCTATGTTATCGGTTGAGGCGTCAACTAAAAAATCCACGTCGGTTGTCGCTCGTGAAAAGCCATAGTAGTTGACAGCAAACCCACCGATAAGCATGTACTTAACCTTTTTACGGTTGAGAGC
>JAJZBP010000072.1 GCA_021798855.1 Bacillota bacterium | reverse complement strand
TGAGTTTGAGCACAGCCACCGTGTCCCCGCGGTTCAAGGCCTCCTCCACGGCTCCGGCCTCACCCAGGCCGGGGAAAATCACCGTGGCCCGGTCCCCATCCCCCCACGGGAAGCCGGCAACCGCCGCCGCCGCGGACAGGGAGGTGATTCCCGGAACCATTTCCCCCTCGAGATCGGGCGCAAGAAGCCGCAACTCCCGCCAGAGGTGGGCGCAGGTGCTGAAAAAGAGGGGATCCCCCAGGGAGACGAAGGCCACCACGCGGCCCTTTTTCACCTCGGCCAAAATGCGTTCCGCGGCTTTGGCCCAAGCCTCGGTCAGCGTTGCCCGGTCCCTGGTCATGGGAAAATCCAAACCTTCCAAACCTTCCGTCCGCCCCGTCCCCGCCGTAACGATCTCGGCGGCGATACTCTCCCCCGGCGAAGACAGAGGATAAAAAACCAGGTCGGCCTCCCGCAGGATCCGGGCCGCCTTCAAGGTCAAAAGTTCCGGATCCCCCGGACCGACCCCCACACCGTAGAATTTACCCGCCACCCGGTTCCCTCCCTTTATCCGTCTCCCGCTTCATCCCGTCGGCCGGCGATAACGGTGATCGGGTTGAGGGCCGTCCACATGTGGTTTCCGCCCACCCCCCGCGCTTTGGCCACCGAAACCGTCACCGTTTCCTCCCGGTAACCCAGACGCCGGAAAGCCTCCAGGGTCCGTCCCACCGTCTCCACGGTGATGGCCGGCACCACCACCACGCCCCCGGGCCGCAGGCGCCGGTCCGCTTCCAGCAGGATTTCCTCCAAGCGGCCGCCGCTCCCCCCCACCAGCACCCGGTCCGGGTCCGGCAGGTCCGCCAGGACGCCGGGAGCTTCCCCGCCCACCACCCGGACGTTGCCCAAACCGAAACGTTCGACATTGGCCCGAATGAGTTCCAAGCCCTGCGGATCACGCTCGACGGCGTAGACCTGCCCCCGTCCCAGGACGGCCGCCTCCACCGCCACCGACCCGGTTCCCGCCCCCACGTCCCACAACACGCCACCCACCGGCAGCCGGAGTTTGGCGAGGCAGATCACCCTGACCTCTTCCTTGGTCATGGGAACCTTCCCTCGCGCAAAACGCTCGTCGGGGATGCCCCCGGTGACGTAAGGCCAGGAGTTCACGCCTCTTCCCCCTCCCTTTCCAAAATAAAGACGTAGTTCCCACCCCGCTCCCAGGTTGCGGCGGCGCCCAGTTCATCCCGGCGGACTTCCTCCAGGGGGCCGGCCAGTTCCCAGGCCACCGTGGCCCGCCCCCGCAGGCCGGCCCCCAGCAGGATGGCGGCCAGTTGTCCGGCGGGCACCCGCGGGTCTCCCAGGACGGCCAACACCCGGGAAGCACCGGCCGCCTCCACCACGCCTGCGGTTTCCCTCCCGTGAATGGTGAAAAAACGCGCCTCCGCCCAGGGCAGGGCGGCGCGGGCAAAGGCCAACTGGACCGAACTGACGCCGGGGATGACCCGCAGTCGCTCCGGGGCAAAGTTGCGGCGCAGCAGGTTGAGGATGCCGAAAAAACCGGGGTCGCCGGAACAGAGCACGACGATCCGCCGGCTCTGCCGCTCCCGCAGGTAACCCAGCAGTCCTTCCAGATCCCGGTCGATGACCCTGGTCTCCCCCGGGAAAGCGGGAAACAGTTCCAAAAGCCTCCTGCCGCCCACCAGAACCTCGGCCTCCGCCACCGCCCGCCGGGCCGCCGGAGTTATGTAGTCTTCCCCGCCCGGTCCGAGTCCGACCAGGGTGATGACTTCTTGCGCCGTTATCGGTTCCAACCCAGATCCCTCCCCAACTCGACCGCCGTTTGATTCATCCCCAGGATCTCGCCGGAAAGGGTGGTGAAGACCACCCCCACCCGCAGTTTGCCTCCCACGTGTTTTTCCGCCCGGCGACCGGCCCGTTCGGCCAGGGCCGGAAACACACCGAGCAGGCCGTCCGCCCGCAGGAGATCGAGCACTCCTTCGGCCAGATCGGAATCCAGGAGGCGACCGACCAATTCCCGCGAGGCCCCCTGCCTGGCGGCCTCCGCGGCCACCGTTTCCAACCGGGCGTCGGCCACCCTACTGTGGGTGTGAAAGACACCGGCCGCCACCTTCACCAATTTCCCGTGGTGCCCGAAGAGGATAACCCCATCCAGGGAACGTCGGGCAGCCTCCTCCAGGAGATACCCGACGAAATTGCTCATGATCACGAATGACCGCCGGGGCAGGCCGAGGTTCTCCGCCGCTTTTTCTCCGATCCTACCGGGAATCAGCACCGCCACCCGGTGTCCGGCCGCCACCACCAGGTCCAGTTGGGGAACCAGGGAATCCTTGAAGGCTTCCTCCGACATGGGTTCGACGATACCGGTCGTCCCCAGGATGGAGATCCCCCCCTCCACTCCCAGCCGCGGGTTGAAAGTGCGCCGGGCCACCTCTTCCCCTCCGGGGACGGAAACGACGACCTCCAAACCAAATCCCGGCGGCAACAGGTCAGCCACGGCCCTGGTGATCAGCCGGCGCGGGCCGGGGTTGATCGCCGCCTCGCCCACCGGCATGGCCAGGCCGGCCCTGGTCACCGTTCCCACGCCGGCGCCGGCGCGAAAGACCAGTCCCGGTTCCGTTCGAAGGCGGGCCTTGGCCCGCACGGTGACCCCGTCGGTGACGTCGGGATCGTCACCCGCATCCTTGACCACTCCGGCTTCGCCCCATTCCCCATCGGTCCGCCGGTCACAAAGGGGCAGGCGCACCTCTTCCTCCCGCGCCGTCCAGGCCGACACCTGGTCGGCGGGCCGCCCCAGGAGGGCCAGCACGGCCCCGCGCGCCGCCGCCGCCGCGCAAAGGCCGGTGGTGTAACCGCGGCGCATGGTTTTCTCACCCCGCCGAACCGTCATTTCCACGCTTGTTCACCCCTGAAATCCCTGGCCGAACGCAGAAAACGCCGCGCCAGTTGCGGATAGGCGCCAAGGTGCAGGTGCAGGTAGGAGGCCAGGATATTGCGCACGGCCCACCCTTCGGCTTCGCCCGTCGACAGGCGGTAGGCGCTGGGGGCGCCCGGCGGCGGCGTCCAGCGCGAGTAGTGGAACTCGTGGCCGCGCACCCGCGTTCCGGGCGGCGCCAGCGGGTTGTCCCGCAGCACCCGGGCCTCCCGGTAACCCAATGCCTGACGGCGTCCCGTCCAGACCGCCCGTCCCGGAATGGCCCCGACTCCGGCGTGAACCACGCGACCCGTGTCTTCCATTTCGTCCAATAGGTAGATCAACCCTCCACACTCGGCGTAAGCCGGCATTCCCCCGCGCAGGGCCGCCCGCAGGCCGAGCCGGAAGCTTAGGTTTTCCTCCAGTTCCCGGGCGTAAACCTCGGGATACCCCCCCCCGAGGTAGACGGCGTCCAATGCCGCCGGCAGAGCCGCGTCGGCCAGGGGACTGAAGAGGACCAGTTCAGCCCCCAATTCGGCCAGCAGATCCAGGGCGCCTGGATAGTAAAAAGAGAAGGCGGCATCCATGGCCACTCCGACCTTGACCCGCGCTTCCTGAACCGCGGGAGTCTCCCCGGCCCCGGCCAGGGGGGACACCCCCTGCCCCAAACGCAACACCGCCTCCAGATCCACTCCCGCCGCCACCGCCGCTCCCACGCGGGTCAGGACCTCCGGCAACTCGTTCGCCTGTTCCGCCTGGACCAACCCCAGGTGACGGGAGGGCAGGCGAAGCGAATCGTCCGCCGGCAGGAACCCCAGGACCGGCACCCCGGCCCCCTCCTCCACCGCCCGCCGCAGCAGTTCCCGGTGTCGCGCACCGCCCGTCCGGTTGAAAATAACTCCGGCCACCCGGACGCGCGGATCGAAGCCAGAGTATCCCTGCACCAGGGCAGCGGCGCTTTGGCCCAACCCGCCGGCGTCGACCACCAGGACGACGGGGGCATCCAACAGCGCGGCCACCTCCGCAGTGCTCCCGGCTCCGTCCTCCCGCCGCCCGTCGAAAAGACCCATGGCCCCCTCGATCACCGAAAAGGCGGCGTCGAGGGAAGCCCGCCGGAACGCCGCCAAAGTAGCCTCCCCACCCATCATCCAAGGATCCAGGTTGTGGGACGGACGATTCGTAACCACCCGGTGAAATCCTGGATCGATGTAATCCGGTCCCACCTTGAAGCCCTGCACCACCAATCCCCTGGCCCGCAACGCATGCATCAACCCCAGAGTCACGGTGGTCTTCCCCCCACCGCTTCGGGGAGCGGCGACGACCAGACGCCCGCTCACAGGGACACCAGCAAAAAGCCGCCCAAAGCCGTGACGTATCCGGCCAGGGACATCAAACGGATCGCTGCGGTAATCGCCGCCGGCGCGATTTCGGGTCCGTCGTTTCCCAGGTACGGCCGCACGTTGGCAACCCCCTGGTAGTAGTTGACTCCGCCCAGCCGCACCCCCAAGGCTCCGGCAACCGCGGCCTCGGGATGCCCGCTGTTGGGGCTGGGATGGGCTCGGGCGTCACGCCGCCAAACGGAAAACGCCTCGCCCCAGGTTCCCCCGGCCAGCGGAGCCAAAAGGCACAGGATGATACCGCCCAGGCGAGCCGGAACATAGTTGGCCAAATCGTCCAGCCTGGCCGCCGCCCAACCGAAATGCCGGTATCTTTCGTTACGGTATCCCAACATGGAATCCATGGTGTTGATCGCCCGGTAAACCAAGGCCAGGGGCGCCCCTCCCAAAAGGGCGTAAAAAAGCGGCGCCACCACCGCGTCCACCGTATTCTCGGCCACGGTCTCCACGGTCCCCCTGACCACCTCGGGTTCCGGTAGGCCGGCGCTGTCCCGCCCCACGATGCGGGCGAGCTTCTCCCGCGCCTCCGGCAACCGGCCCGCCTCCGTCGCCCGGAAGATCTCCATTCCCGCCCCGGCCAATCCCTTGGAAGCCACGGTGGTCGCGATCAGGAGCACCGAGACGGCGAACTGAGCCGGCGGATAAACCAAGTCGGCCAAGCGCAAAAGGCCCCATCCGGCCAAGCCGGTGCCGGCCACCACCGCTCCGACCAAAACGGCGCCGTTGCGGCGCTCGTGGCTTTCGACGCCCCCGGCGGCGGGGAGAAGCCACTTTTCCAGCCGGGAAACGCTCGCCCCCATGGCGACCACCGGGTGTGGCAACCAGGTGGGGTCGCCGAACAACCGGTCCAGCAGATAAGCCAAAAGCACCTCCAGTCCTAACAAAGACCTGTCCCCCGGTTCATAAAACAAAAACCTCCGTTTGGGTACATACGGAGGAACGTAATCCGTTCCCCCTTTGCACGAAGGCGGAAAGCTGGACTACCATCGGGCAGGTCTCCTGACTCCCGGATCATCGCCTTTTTCCGGCCCTTCCCAGGGATACTATCCCCAGTGGTCCGGAAGGCTACCCGGTTACAGTGGCGGCACCGCTCGGGCTTTGCACCCGATTCCCTTTAAACCCGCTGGCAGCTTTTCGGTTGGATGAGCGTATTATAGCGGATTGGATGAGCCAAGACAAGCCAAGTTGACGATTAAAGCACGGAAGCCGCCCTTGGCGGCGAACCGAGCGTCATGGGTTGTGGTGTAACTGCAAAGCGGCCGGTGGAGAAGGAACGGTTCGCCTTCGCACAAGTCCGCACACACCAAAGCTCCCTTTTCCCGGCAAGGAAAAGGGAACTCCATAAAAATCACTGTTTTCTCGCCGGCAAATTTCTAAGGCTGCGTCTGGGCGTTGACCACGGTTTTTGCCCCCGTCTCCACCTGAACCTGCGCGGTTCCCGGCGCTTGGTTGCCGCCCGCGTTCGCCGTCGGCGCCGCCGGGGCGCCCGCTCCCCGCGCCGGTTGGTAGCTCCGGCCCTCCGCGCCGACCATCGTCAGACTGCCGTTTGGTCCATAGATGACGTGGTTTCTTTTGGGCGGAATGCTTTGGGTGAAGGTGTCGCCCACGTTGGAACCGGGCTGGCTTTGCGCCACCGGCGGCGCGCCTCCCGCTGCGGTCGCAGCCTCCGTGGTCTTGTTTCCGGTTTCCCCGGTCATCACCCGCGGCACCCAAGCAGCACCGCTGTTGGAACCGACCCCCGGCAAGGACATCGCCCATCACCTCCTGACCCCACCCTACCACTTGGGCACAAAAATGCAACCGTCGTTTTCCCGACTATTCCGGCGATTTCCCCTTGATTCCCGGGGCCCAAGGAAAAAATCGGGCCGAGGCTCAGAGCCAACAACGATGGTTCAAGAATTTGGCCCGTTTTCCGCAAGGAGCGCGATCATGACGTCCGGGCCGATTTAAGAAGCCTTGGGTGGACGGGAGACGGCGTGGTGCAATTCCCCTGGTTGTCGTTGGCATCACGGGGGGCAAATCCGCCGCCGAGTTGCCACGCCGGCGACCGACTGCGGTCCGACCGGCCGGGAAATCAGTTTCCGCCTTCCTTCAACATCCCGTAGACGGCCGGTATGTTCAGGTGTTCCCGCACCACCGCGGCCAGGTGATCCAACCGCTCTTCCCGCACGGCGACCCAGGATGACGGCTCCCCGGCCAGGGGGAGGAGGCCGACCTTTTCCCGCAGGTGGTTATGCCAGGTGCGCCGGAACCAGTCGTTCTCCCAAAGGCCGTGGAGGTAGGTGCCCCAGACCCCGCCTCCGGCGGTCACAGCCCCGAGGACTCGCCCGCTCCCGTCCCGAAACAGCGGGCGTGAGCCCGCCCCCAAATGGGTCTGACCCCGGTGAATCTCGTACCCCTCCACCTGCCCGCCTCCCGACCCAGCGAGGAAACCGACGCCCTCCGCGGCGGCCCGGGTGCGCACCGTCGTTTTTTCTTGGCCGAAGACGGTTTCCGCGGGCAAAAGTCCCAGACCGGCACAGGAACCTGGGTGATCCTCCCAGCCCTCCGGGTCATGCAGGGTCTCGCCCAAGGTCTGGTAGCCGCCGCAAAGCCCCACCACTTCGGTTCCGGCCTCGGCCAGTTCCCGGATGGCCCGGGCCAGGCCCGACGCCTCCAGGTAGGCCAGGTCCTGAACGGTGTTCTTGCTGCCCGGCAGGAGGACGGCGGTCGGTCGCCCCAACCGCTGCGGCTCGGACACGTAGCGCACACCCAGACCGGGTTCAAGCCCCAGAGGGTCAAGGTCGCTGAAGTTGGACAGGTGAGGGAAGTTGACCACGGCCACGTCCACGCCGGGTTCGCGTCCGGCGGCGTCCCGGGTCGGCAGGCTGTGCGCCACCCCCAGGGAATCCTCCTCCTCCAGGCCAACGTTCCCCAGGTGGGGAATCACCCCCAGGACGGGCAGCCCGGTGCGCTCGCGCAGGAAGGTCAGGGCCGGCTCCAAGAGGGTGAAGTCACCCCGGAATTTGTTGATGACCAGTCCTTTGACGCGGGCGCGTTCGTCCGCGGTCAGCAGTTCCAGCGTTCCCACCAGAGAGGCCAGAACCCCGCCCCGGTCGATGTCGCCGATCAGGAGGACGGGCGCACCGGCCAGTTCCGCCGTGAACATGTTGGCGATGTCCCCCTCCCGCAGGTTGACCTCCGCCGGGCTGCCGGCGCCTTCGATCACCAACACCCGATAAACCGCCGCCAACGCGCCGTAGGCGGTCGCCACCTCCGCCCTCGCCCGCGGCAGGAACTCCCGCCGGTAGCCGACGGCGGAGTAATCGCCGGCCGACTTCCCGCGCAGGATGACCTCGGCCAGGTTCTCTCCCTTTGGTTTGAGCAAAATTGGATTCATTTCGACGGTGGCCGCCACGCCGGCGGCCTCGGCCTGGAGGCCCTGGGCTCGTCCGATCTCGCCTCCGTCGACCGTGACGTAGGCGTTTAAAGCCATGTTCTGTGCCTTGAAGGGGGCCACCCGGTGGCCGTCCTGCCGAAAAATACGACACAAAGCCGCTGCAAGCAGTGATTTGCCCACGTGGGAGGAGGTTCCCTGCAACATGATCGCGCGGGCCCGACCCGTTTTGTTGGCTGTCATCGCCCGAATTCATCCTCCGCGTATTTTTTGAGATTTAAGGCCATTCCCGCCACCACCAGGTACACCGCCCCCGCCCGACCCGCCAGCCGTTGGTTGGCCTCCCCCACCGCGTCCCGGAATTCCCGCCCGAGGGGCGTCGGTGGCACAACGCCACATCCCACTTCCCCGGACACCACCACCCGGGGAGCGTCGGCATCCGCCAGTCGCGCTTCCATAGCCTCGACACCAGCCAACACCCGCTGCCGCGGCCAGCCTTCGGCCAGGCGGGCGCCGATCCAACCGGTCAGGCAATCCAACAACAGACATTTCCCCCGCAAAACCCGGGCGCCGACGACTCCGTCCAGGTCGGGGCCGACCTCCAGCGTCTCCCAGTCCGGCGGCCGGCGCAGCCGATGTTGGGCGATCCGCTCCGCCATCTCCGGATCGCTCGCGGAACCGGTGGCCAGGTAGACCACCCCGCGGCCGACCGCCAACCTTTCGGCCAACTTTTCGGCGAAGGCGCTCTTGCCGCTCCGACTTCCTCCGGTCACCAGGATCAGTTCACCCAAATAATCACCCCCCGGCGGCTTCCCCTCCGATAATAATCGTCGCCGGACCGCTCCGCAAGATCTCAAATGGTGGGGGGAGGGCTCTCGCCCTCCCCCCACCTCCGTTGTCCTCGCCCCTTACCCGCGGAATTCCGGGGGTTGCATGTACTCCCAAGACTCGCCCTTGCTGTACTTGCCGGCCACTTCCAAAACTTTCAGCGCGTACTCAAAAGCGTAGGGAATTCCGGGCCCACCGGGCACAAACCCGGCGGCGATCATCCCCACCGCCACGGCTTCGAAGATCTCACCCTGGGTGGCGCCCGCCTTCATGGCTGGAATAACGTGGATTAGACAACGCGGCGACTTCCAGGAAACGCCACAGGCGGTGAAAATTAATTCCTTGGTCTTGTGAGAGAGCGCACCGTCACCAAAGATGGAAGCATAGAAGTCGGCAAAGGTTTTGCCGGGTTCCGTGGCCACCTGGTTGATGGTGGTGAACATCCTGGGAACGAAGCCCATCTTCTCATCCATGTACTTCCCGCACTCTTCCGGAGTCATTCTGACCACCTCC
>JAJZBP010000071.1 GCA_021798855.1 Bacillota bacterium | reverse complement strand
GGGAGAGACAGATCGTCCGGTTCCCCGGGTCGTCCTTGAGGGCCGCCTTGATTTCCAAGGCCAACGTGCCCGACCCGGCCCCGTAGTTGTCCGCCCTTTCCCCCACCACGACGGCTTTTGCCCCGCAAAGGAAGCGGCGGAAATCCTCGCCCGGAAAGGGGCGCAGGACGTTGGGGGACAGGATGCCGACCCGATGGCCGTCGGCCCGCAACGCATCCACGGCGTCCTTGGCCGTTTCCGCCGCCGAGTTGACCAACACCAGGGCGACTTCGGCATCCTCCATCCGGTAGGCGTCCACCACCGGGTGGAAGCGTCCGGAAAGCGCGCCGTACTCCTCGAAGACCTGCGGGATGACCCGCGCGGCCGCTTCCATGGCCATTCTCAACTGGTACTTGTTGTTGATCAGGTCCGGATCGTTCATGTACGGTCCCACCGTCACCGGATGGGCCGGGTCCAGGGTGGTTACGGGAGCGTGAAACGGTCCCACGAATTTCCGCACCACCGCGTCGTCCCGAAAGAAGCTTACCAGCCTTTTCTGGTGGCTGGTGAAAAAACCGTCGAAGGCCACGATCACCGGCAGGCGCACCTGGGGATGCTCGCCGATCCGGCAGGCCATGATGTTCAGGTCATAGACGGACTGAGGGTCGCGGGCGGTCAGGACGATCCACCCCAACCCCAAGGCCAGCATCAGGTCCGAATGGTCACCGCGAATATCCAGGGGCCCGCTGACCGTGCGGGTGACCAGGTTGAGCACCATCGGGAAGCGGCTGCCCGATTGCACCGGCAGTTGTTCCATGGAATAAAGAAGCCCCTGGGCGCTGGTGGCGTTCAGGACCCGCCCGCCGCCGGTGGTGGCGCCGAAACAGATGCCCGCGGCGCTGTGTTCCCCCTCGGCGGGCACCATCCGGATGCCGTGTTCGCCCTGGGCCAGCATGGCGTCCAGTTCTTCGGCGATCTCGGTCGAGGGCGTGATCGGGTAATAGCCCATCAGGTGATAATTGATCTGCTTGGCGGCCAGGGCCGCCGTTTCGTTGCCTTTTTTGAAAGCCTCCACTTGGGCGGCCTTCTCCCCGGTCGGTTGCCCCATATCTCCCGTCCCCCTTCGTAGCTCTTTACCCATGCGCGCGTTGAGCGCCCGACTCATCATGGCGCTAACCCACCGCCGGCAAAAGGGCCTCGGCTTCCCGCGCGGTCGTCAACGCCCCGGTCGGACACACCTCCACGCACTTGAGACAACCCTTGCAATATTGGTAGTTTATCCCGCGCAGTTCCGGCGCCGGCCGGCCCTTCTTATCCACCCCGGCGGCAAAGACAAAGCACAGGTCCGGGCAGGTCATCTCGCACAGGGCGCAATGGGTGCATTTCTCCATGTTCAAGCGCGGAATGAATCCCTGGCGGGAAATGCTCAGGTCTTTATCCGTCGAGTTGCCGGGAGTGAGGATCACGCCACCGATGGGCGCGTTGTTGTAGCCCAGGGCGGGGACGTAACGCCGGAAATCGCGCGCCGGATACCTGCCGTCGGTCGGGAACTCCTGCAGGGTTATTTCGGCGTATCCCCGGTCAAAGGTCCGCAGGTTCGGCTCCACCAGTTGCGGGTAACGCTTCTCGAAGGCCCGGGCGATGGCCCGCTTGACGCCCTCCCGGTCCAGGAAAGGACAGACCCTGGCCACGGCGCCCAAAAGGGCCGTGTTGATCCTGGTTTTCTCCTGGACGGCGATCTCCAGAGCGTTCACCGTTCCCACCGTGCCCGAAGGCAATTTGATCGCTTCGCGCATCGCTTCGGGAGTGGATGCGGTGTTCACCACCACGATGGAATCGGGCAAAAGCCCCTGGGTGGTTCCCGCGTTTTTCAGCAAGGCCTCGTGGAACACCACCAGCAGATGAGGCCTCTCCACCGGACTGGAGGTGCGCACCGCCGTCCCACGCTCGCAAACGCGGATGAAGGCTTTTACCGGTGATCCTTTTTTCTCCGAACCGTAGGAGGCGAAGTTGGCGCCATCAAGCTTTTGCCCCAAGACCACCGCTTCCGCCAACACCTGGGCGGCCAGGTTGGCCCCCAGACCCCCGATGGACTCGAAGCGCATCTCAAAAAATCCAAGCTCGTTTTTCACCGGTAGAAGGGACACGTTCCCGCCTCCTTGTTAAATTTTTAACAAAGTACCCTTTAATTTCCCCTAATTTCTCCCCGTCGCCGGCGGGTTTCGCCTTCTGTGGATTCCCTGCTCCCTATTCCCGCCCCTCGTCACCTCCCATCCCCGAACGCTCTACTCGCGCACCTGACCATCCCCCAAAATCAGATACTTGGTCGTCGTCAATTCCGGTAACCCCAGCGGACCCCTGGCTCCCACCTTCTGGGTGCTGATCCCGATCTCGGCGCCGAAGCCGAACTCGAATCCGTCGGTGAAACGGGTGGAGGCGTTCCAGTAGACCGCGGCGGCGTCCACCTGCTCCAAAAAGGCGCGGCCCCTGGCGTAATCCTCGGCCATGATCGTTTCCGAATGGCGGGTGCCGTAGCGGGAAACGTGGGCGACCGCCTCCTCCACCCCATCCACCACGCGAACGGCCAGGATCAGGTCCAGGTATTCGGCGCCCCAATCTTCTTGGGTGGCGGCCTTCACCCCGGGCAGGATCCGGCAGGTCGCGGGACAGCCCCGCAACTCGACTCCGGCCGCCTCCAGGGCGGCCCGCGCCACCGGCAGGAAGACCGGCGCCACCGGAGCGTCCACCAAAAGGGTCTCGGCGGCGTTGCAAACGGCCGGGTTGGATGTCTTGGCGTTGACGGCGACGCGGAGGGCCTTTTCCAGGTCGGCGCTCCGGTCCACGTAAACGTGGCAGACGCCCACCCCGGTTTCGATCACCGGCACCTTGGCCTCTTCCACCACCCGGCGGATGAGACCCGCCCCGCCGCGGGGGATGAGCAGGTCAACGTAATCCCGCAGGGTCATCAGGTAACCGGCCGCCTCCCGCCCGCCTTCCACCAGTCCCACGGCGGCGCCCGGCAGTCCGCTCTCGGTCAGGGCTTGCCGCCACACCCGCACCAGCGCCCGGTTGGTCTCCTGGACCTCCGCCCCCCCCTTGAGCAGACAGGCGTTGCCGGACTTCAGGCAAAGGGCGGCGGCGTCCATGGTCACATTGGGCCGAGACTCGTAGATCACGCCCACCACGCCCAGCGGCACCCGGACCTGGCGGATGTCCAGGCCGTTGGGCAGGCGCCGGCCGCGCACCACTTCCCCCACCGGGTCGGGGAGATCGGCCACCGCCCGCACGCCGGCGGCGATGGCGCGCACCTTGCCCTCATCCATGGTCATCCTCCGCAAGAAGCCTTCCGTGACCCCTGCGGCCCGCTCCGCCTCGGCGGCATTGGCCGCCAGGATCTCCCCGGCCCTTTCCTCCAACAGGTCGGCCGCCCGCCGAAGACAGGCGTTCTTCCGAGCGGTCTTGGCCTGCGCCAAGACCCGTCCGGCCCGCCTAGCTTCCTCCGCCAGTTCCAGAACTTCCCTCATTTGTCCCCAACTCCTTTGCCCAACCGCGGCAGAAAAAGCGTCCCCGCCCGGCCGGCCAGAACCTCGCCGATGATCCCGGGCACCGAACCGTCGGCGATGACCACCGACGCCCGAGCCGCGGTGGCG
Organism: Bacillota bacterium; assembly: GCA_021798855.1. Taxonomy (GTDB): domain Bacteria; phylum Bacillota; class Sulfobacillia; order JAJZIM01; family JAJZBP01; genus JAJZBP01. Next base: position 5,539 of record JAJZBP010000071.1, on the reverse strand, counting down.
ATGCCGGCCGCATCCAGCTTGGTGGCCATTCCTCCGCTGCCCACGTCGCTCGCCGTCCCCCCCGCCGCCGCCACGATCTCCGGCGTGATCGCCTCCACCACCGGCAAAAAAACGGCTTCCCGGTCCAGGCGCGGGTCGGCGCTGAAAAGCCCGGGCGTGTCGGTCAAAAGCAGGAGCGCGTCGGCCCCCACCAGTTCCGCCACCCGGGCCGACAGGGTGTCGTTCTCCCCCCAACGGATCTCTTCGACGGCCACGCTGTCGTTCTCGTTGATCACCGGCACGGTTTCCCACCGGAGGAGTTGCCGTAGAGTGCGGCGGGCGTTGGCCCGCCGCTCGGGGGCATTCAGGTCGTCCCGCGTCAAGAGCACCTGCCCCACGTTCAGGCCGTACTCGGCAAAAAGCTTGGCGTAGGCGCCGATCAGGATACCCTGTCCCACCGCGGCCAACGCCTGTTTGGTCCCCATGTCCCTGGCTTGGCCGGTTTTGTTCAAACGAACCGCTCCGGTGGCAATCGCCCCCGAGGTCACCAGGATGACCTCTTTGCCCTGTCCGACCAGGTCGGCGATCTCCCGCACCAACCGCTCCAGGCGGGCGTAGTTCAGTCCCTTGCCGGCGTGGGTGATGGTGGAACTGCCCACCTTGACCACCAGCCGCCCGGCTTTCCCCAGCAGGACGGCTCTGTCCACCGTCAAACGCCCACGCCCAGTTCCCGGGAACGGACCGCCGCCCGCCGTACCGCCTCGTCAACCAGGCGCTGGAAGCCGCCCTCCTCCAGGGCGCCGACCCCGGCCATGGTCGTCCCCCCGGGGGACGTCACCTGGCGGCGCAGGATTTCCGGAGCCTCCCCGGTCTCCACCAGCATCTTGCCCGCTCCCCACACCGTCTGCACCGCCAAGGCGCGGGCAACCGCCGCATCCAATCCCTGTCCCACCCCGGCCGCGGTCAAAGCTTCCGTCAAGAGGTAAACATACGCCGGTCCGCTCCCCGAAAGACCGGTCACCGCGTCCATCTGTTCCTCGGGAACCAGCACCACCCGGCCGACGGCGGCGAACAGGCAACGGGCCAACTCCGCCTCCGCGGTTCCCGCGCCCTTCCCCAGAGCCACGGCGGTGGCCGACGCTCCCACCCGGCAGGAGGTGTTCGGCATGGCCCGCAACAGCGTCCGACCGGGCAACCTGGCCTCCAGGAAAGCCAGGGACACCCCCGCGGCCAAGGAGATCACCCGTTGGCCCGGCCCGAGCAACCCCGCCAACTCCGCCACCGCCCCCGGGAGATCCTGGGGTTTCATCGCCAGGAAGACGACGTCCGCCGCCCCGGCCAGTTCCGCCTTGGAACAGGGAACGACGCCCGTTTCCGCGGCCAAGCGGCGCAACCGCTCCCCGTTCCCCCGGTTGGTCACCATGATGTTACCGGCCGGAACCAGCCCGGCCTGCAGGATACCCCGGATGAGGCCGGCGGCCAACGCTCCGGCCCCGACAAATCCGAGTTTTTCGCGCAGCAAAAGTCCCATTCCCCGTTCATTCGTTTCCCGGTCAGTTTAGTTCAAATATGAACAGGCTGTCAACAATTTTCCCGCATAAGCTGTAACGCATCCTCGGAGGGACGCCTTGCCGTTCGGCGACCTCCTTTTATGGGAGGGGAACTTCTTGCGCATTCTGGCCTTTTCCGACGGCGGCTGTCACACCGGGTTCGCCACCGTGGCCCACGAATTTTACACCCGTTGGGCGGCGGCCGGCCATGAGATCCACGTGAACGCCGTCAATTACCGTGGCGACCCCTTCCCCGCCCCATACCACCTTTATCCAGCCGCCCGGAACAACCCCTACGACGTTTACGGCCAGAGCCGGGCGCTGGAACTCCTGGAGAACCTCAGGCCGGACGCCCTCTTTTTCCTCAACGACCTGCCGGTGATCTTTCAGTACTTCTTTCAGCCCGAAATGAAAGAAAAACTTCTGCCCTGGCTGAAAAAAACCGTCCTCTACATCCCGGTGGACTGCGTCCACCTGCCACCGCCCTGGTTCGACCCGGTGCGCCTGGCCCACCGCACGGTGGCGCAAACCCGCTGGGGCAGCGAGGTCATCCGTCGGGAGAGCGGCCTGGACACCGACTGGGCCTGGCACGGGGTCAATCACGCCGCTTTCCATCCCGCCTCGCGCGAAAATCCGCTGGTGGTCAGGCCGACCAAGGGCGGAGAATTTCCGGTCACCTCGAAGCGGGTGGCCAAGGACACCCTGCGGATGAAGGACAAGTTCCTGGTGGTGGCGGTCAACCGCAACACCATGCGCAAAAACCTGGTGGACACCCTGAAGGTCTTCGCCGAGTTCGCCCGCGGCAAGAAGGACGCCGCCCTCTACCTGCACACCATCCCCGTGGACCAGGGAATCGACCTGCCCGCCGTGGTCGCCAGACTGGGCCTGGCCGACAAGGTCGGTTTCCCGGCCAATCTGGATTCCTTCATGGGGGTCGACCAGGCCAACCTGTCGGTCATCTACAACGCCGCCGACGTCTTTTTCTCCACCTCCTGCGGCGAGGGTTTCGGCCTGACCATGGCCGAAGCCCTCGCCTGCGGCGTACCGGTGGTGGCCCAGGACTTCTCAGCCATCTCCGAGGTGGTGGGCGAAGGCGGCATCCTCACGCCCGTGGAACGGCTGTGGACCACGGGGCGCGGCGCCGACCTGGCCTACCCCAGACTGGAGGCCATGGCGGAGGCCCTGGAAAAGCTCCACAGCTCCAAGGGGCTGCGCCGGGATCTGTCGGAAAAAGCCCTGCAACAGGCGGCCAAATTCACTTGGGATGAACCGGCGGGCCGGATTTTGGCCCACCTGGAGGAGGCCGCCCGCATTCAATGAGGGTCGCTCACCGTCAGCGGTAGTTGATGAACTGCAGGGGAACCTCCAGGTCCTGCCCCTTGAGCAGGGCGATGACCGACTGGCAGTCATCCTTGTTCTTGCCCGATACCCTGACCAGGTCCCCTTGGATTTCCGCCTTGACCTTGAGCTTGGATTCCCGGACCAAGCCGGTGATTTTCTTGGCGATGGCCGTTTCGAGCCCCTGGATCAGGTTGGCTTTTTGGCGCAGAGTGTCGCCGGCGGCCTGCTGCGGGTGGTCGAACCTGACGGCTTTGATCTCGATCCCCCGCTTGATCATCCGCTCGGTGAGGATCTGCCGGAGACTCTCCAGGGTCATTTCCGAGGGGGCCGACAGGGTGATGCTCCCCGCCTTTTGGTCCAGGTCGGCTCGGGCATGGGTGCCCTTGAAGTCGTAGCGGTTGGCCACCTCCCTTGTCGTCTGGTCAACGGCGTTGACCACCTCTTGCATGTCCACCTTGGAGACCACGTCGAAACTGACGTCCTTGGCCATTGTCCATCCCTCCGCTGCGCGCTTTGTGAACCGCTGAGGGCCGCCTCCGGCCTGCCCTCGGGCTCATTTTAACACAAAAAGGCAGGGGAGAAACGGCGCCGCCCAACGCGGCCGGGTCCACCCGGGACGGCGAACGGCGGCCGGAGCCGGCGCCTTGGGAGATGAAGCCGTCCGGTTCCCAAACGACCGCGCGCAGGCGCGGCCCCAAAACAAAAAAGGGCCGGAGCCGGGAGCAAGTCCCGCGTCCGGCTCGGTCGGGGTCGGCTTCCGCTCACCAGACCAGGACGGTCACGGTGTACACGATGCCCATGGCGATCCAGGCCATGACCGTGTAGCCCATGATCTGGCGGACGTTCAGCCGGGCCAGGCTGATGATCGGCAGGAGCCAGAAGGGCTGCAGGAGGTCGTTCCAGGAGCTGCCCATCTGGACGGCCTGACTCACCTTGCCCAGGTTCGCCCCCAGTTGTTTGGCCGCCTCGAGCATGAAGGGGCCCTGGATGGCCCAGTGGCCGCCGGAGGAGGGGGCGAAGAAGTTGATGATAAAAGAGGAGATGAGACCCCAGAAGGCCAGGGTGTGGGCGTTGGAGATTTGGACGAACCAGTTGGAGATGGTGATCACCAGACCCGACCCGGCCATCATGCCCATGATACCGGCGTAAAAGGGAAATTGCAGGACGATGCCGCCGGCGCTGCGCACCCCTTCATTCAGGGTGTCGATGTAGCGGCGCGGCGTGCCGTGCAACAGGATGCCCGCGAAGAGGAAGATGGCGTTGATGGTGTTCAGGTCCAGGGAGCCGCCGCTCGCGAAGTGGTAAATGATGTAGCCGACGCCGCAAAGGCCGATCAGGATGGTCAGGATCGGGCTGTTCTCGATGCGCTCCGCCGGGGTGAGGCTGGGGGCGGGGGCGGATGGTGCCGCTTTTTTGCCCGTGTCCCAGGTGGAGGGGTCGACGTCCAGCACGCCCTTGGTCGGGTGGATCAGGGCGTTAATTATGGGCAGGGCGATGATCAGGATGCAGGCATCGATGATCACGCCGGGCAGAAAGATGGTCTGACTCATGGGAAGCAGGCCGCCCGCCATTTTCAGGAACGGGTTGCCGGGAGTGGCCATGGTCAGGGGGATGGTCGCCGAAATCCCCAGGCCGTACAGGATCCAACCCGTGTAGGCGCTGGCAATCAGGAGGGGATAATGGATGCCCCGGATTTTGACGGCCAGTTTTTGCGCCATCAGGGTCCCCAAGATCAGGCCGAAACCCCAGTTGAGGTAGCTGGCCAAGCCACAAACGACGGTGGCCAGCACAATGGCTCCCCGCGGTGTCTTGGGTATGGAGCTCAACCGCACCAGAATTGAATCGACAAGCGGAGTTTTGGCCAGGGCGTAGCCCGTCACCACGATCAGGACCATCTGCATAGCGAAGCCCAGCAGGTTCCAGAATCCGGCACCCCAATAGATCACCATGTCGCCCACCGTCTTATGCTGGAAAACCAGGCCGAGGATCAGGGTTACGAAGGTCAAGACGATGGCGAAGACGAAGGGGTCGGGAAGATAACGGCGCATGACGCGGGCAAAAAACGCGGACAGGGCTTGGAGCACCGAGTTGCCGCCGTCTTTGGCCTCGCCGGACGATTCCATTCGACCAACCTCCTTTATTACGACTGTGCAACAGTCGGTGGAGAGTGAAGCGGAGGGTGAAGCGGAGGGTGAAGCGGAGGGTTCCTCTTCGATCCGCCGCGCTTGCGCGATACGCTCGGCCGCTGAGCGGTGTCCCCATCAGGGGAGGGAGGGAAACCAAATTACCTTCGCGAAGCGAATACAATCCCGGAGTGTCACTCCACGTTTGACGAAGGTCCGTTCCTTGCCCTCGCCAACGGTCCTCGGCGTCACAGGTGACGCCTGCGCCACGCTCCCGGCGACGGGCGCATGTACGCAGCCTCGCCCTTCCTTACTCACTGTGCTTCCCAAGGGCAACCGGCGGCGCCGTTCACTTTTCGAACGCCTGCCGGCATCCAACCAGACCCCGCTTGCCCAAACGAACCCTCACCCAAGCGGACGCCACCCCAAACGAAGGCCGCCGCGGCCAACCCTTCAGTCACCTCCCTCCTGATCCCCGGCTCCGCCCCGGCTCCGGCCCCGCCCCGCCCCGGCTCCCCGCCCCGGCTCCGGCCCCGCCCCGGCTCC
>JAJZBP010000070.1 GCA_021798855.1 Bacillota bacterium | reverse complement strand
GCAGCGCCGCGGTCTTTTTCGGCCGTGGCCAACTCCCCCCGACCGCTCCAACGCCCGGAACCCGGCAAGCGCCGGCAAACAGGATTTAACGTTGACAATCCGCCCAATAAAGCCTAGTCTTTTGCACATAACGAAAATATCCACCAAGGGGGTTCTTCGGCTTGACCCAAGAGGAAGAATACGACGTTTCGTGGAAAGTCCTCCACCCGGGACAGGAGATGGTGTCGGCGGACGGTCAGGCCGTCGGCCACGTGACCCATCCCCTGGGCGACCAGGAGGAGGACGTCTTCGACGGCATCGGTTTCAAGCACTCCCTGCTCGGACCGGCGTTGATGGTCGGCGCCGCCGCCGTCGACCGGATCACCAACCGGCGGGTCTTCCTGACCCTGACGGCCGCCGAGTGCGCCCAATTGCCTCGCTACAACGAAGAGCACATCTTCCGGATCGGTCAGACCGGTTTTTTTCGCCACCATCCCGGCTGGAAGCAGGACCTGGATTAAACCCGAGAGGAGGCATCCGTGGTGGCCGCAAACTCCGGCTATTCCCCTGCTCCGGCGTCGCCCGGCCGGTCTCTTTCCCCCTTGGCCGCCGCCTTCCGCGTCCTCCTCTATCCCGAGGATACCTTCCGCCGCCTGCCCTCCAGACTCCCCTTTTTATGGCCCGGACTGATCCAGACCGCCCTTTATTTGCTCATCAGTCTGGTCGCCGCGGGTCCGACCCTCCACATCACCCGGGCCATGGTCCAAAACACCCCTCACTTCTCCCCTGCCATGCTTCCATTCGTCACCACCATGGCCTCCGTCGCTCTCTTCGCCGCCCCCTTCCTCAAATGGGCCTCCTGGGCGGTGGTGGCCTTGGCCTACTACCTGTTCGGCTTCTTCCTCTGCCCGGGCGAAAACCGCTTCGGAAGCTGGTATAGCGTGGCCGTTCTCGCCTCCTTCCCCGGCGTGCTGGCGGGCGCCGCCGGCGCCGCCCTGCTCCACCTCCTGCCCCAGGCTCAATTGGTTTCCCTGTTTTTACGCAAAATCAATCCCCTCGTGTTCCTGAGCGCCGCCGCCTTCCTGCCGTCGCCCCTGCGCTCAAGCGGCCTCGGCCTTTTCCTCGGTCAGGTCACCCCCTTCCTCATTTGGTATCTGGCCTTGGCCAGTGTCGGTTACGCCGTCACCGGCAGGGTCTCCCTGGGCAAGGCCGCCGCCGTGGTCGCCGGCCTGTGGCTCCTTGAGGCCGCCGCCGGCGCCGGTCTGGGCGCCCTGGGAGCGGCCGCCGGAGGAGGCGCCGTTTTAGGGTGACAAGCCGACGTGGTTTGGTGCTTGCCCTTGTCCTGGTGCTGTTCCTCGCCGCAACCGTCACGGCCGATTTGTCCGGCGCCCCAAAGGGAAAAAGCGTTGCGTCCGGCGGCGCCACTTTCACGGTCAGGCCGGGCAACATCAGCCAAACGGTCCAGGCCGCGGCCACCGTGGTCCAACCGGCGACGGCCAGCCTGACCTTTCCCGCCGCCCAATCCACCCCCGTGCTCACCGGCCTCTTCGTGCAGGTCGGCAGCCGGGTGACCGCCGGCCAACCCCTGGCCCAGGAGGACACCGCCGCCCTGAACCAGGCGGTGGCCCAAGAGAAGGCCAACCTGGACGCCGCCCTGGCCAACCTGACCGGTTTGCAGGCGGGCGGCTCATATCAGCACGGCCTGACCGTGGCCCACCGGGCCTACCTGGACGCCGCCGCCCAATACCGCCAGAGCGTCCAGTTGGGCTTGGCCCAGGCCGAGGCCAACCTGGAAACCGTTCGAGCCGAACTGCAGGCTGACAAGCAAAATTTATCAAACGACGAAAACCTCCTGGCCCAGCAGGAAAACCTGGCCGGCTCTTCCAACGGACAGCCCAACCAGTTCCCCGCCGTGGTGGCCGCCGAAGCCAAGGTGGCCGCGGACCGGGCGGCCATCGTGCAGGCCCAGGCCACCTTGGCTCTGGACCGGGTGCAGTTGGCGCAGGCCCAGGATCCGTCCGCCCTGCTGGCCCAACTCCACGCCGCCCGGGTCAAATACGAACAATACCCCTCGTCCGTGGCGGCGGCCCAAGCCGCCGTGGAGGGCGCCCAAGCCCAGGCCGCCGCGGCGCGCTTGGGGCTGGCCGACGCCACCCTGCGCGCCCCCTTCGCCGGCGTGATCAGCGCCGTCAACTACACCGCCGGCGAGGTGGTGACCCCCGGCACGCCGGTGGTCACCCTGGTGCCGGCCACCGGTTCCCTCCAAATCCAGGCCGAGGTCAGCGAAGCGGACATCGTTCGGGTGCGGGTGGGCCAACCCGCAACCTTCGTTCCCGACGCAAGTCCCGGCCGGGTTTACCACGGCGTGGTCACCGCCGTGGCCGCGTCCCCCGTGATCAGTCAGAGCGTCACCCAGTACCAGGTGACCATCACCCTGAAGAAGGCTTCCCCTCCCGACGCCCTGGTCCCCGGCCTCACCGGCACCGCCACCGTCACCGTCGCCCAGGCCCGGGGCGTCCTCTACGTGCCGGCCACCGCCCTGGAATTGGGCGCTCATCCAGTGGTCTACCTGGCCGTTTCCGGCGGCCGGCCGGTGCGCCGTCCGGTGGAAACGGGCCTCTACAACGAGAACCTGGTCCAGATCACCGGGGGCCTGCGAGCCGGGGACGTGGTTTTGCGCAGCGCCCCGGTCGGCGGTTCGGCGCCGTGAGCCTGGCCCAAGCCCTGAGCGCCTCCCTGCGGGCCCTCGCGGCCAACAAGGGGCGCTCCCTCCTGACCATGCTGGGGGTGACCATCGGCGTGGCCGCCGTGGTCACCATGGTCTCCCTGGGCCAGGGAGCTTCCCGCCTGGTCGCCGACCAGATCAACGCTTTGGGAACCAACGTCCTGTGGGTCCAACCAGGGACCTCGCAGCAGGGCGGCATCAGCTACGGTTTGGGAACCACCAGCACCCTGACCCTGGCCGACGCCCGGGCGGTGACCGCCGGGGCGTCGGCGGTGAAAGCGACGGCGCCGGTGGCCTTCCGCTTCGGCCAGATCGTCTGGCGCAACCACAACGCCGCCACCAGCGTGGTGGGCACCACCCCCTCCTACAGCCGCATCCGCTCCTGGCCGACCACGTCCGGACGTTTCCTCTCGCCGCTGGACGTCAACGCCGAGGGCCGGGTGGCCGACCTGGGGGCCACTTTGGCCAAGCATATCTTCGGGCGGCAAGACCCCGTGGGCCACACCATCCTGATCAACGGTGTGCCCTTCCGAGTCATCGGGCTGATGTCCAAAAAAGGCACCCTGGGTTCCCTGAGCAGTTCGATGGACAACGAGGTCTTCATCCCCGTCACCACCCTGATGTTCGCCCTTTTCCGCAGCCACCACCTGACCGGGATCCTGGTTTGGGTCCGCAACGCTTCCCTGATGGGCTTGGCCACCAACCAGGTCCGGGACATCCTCCACTTCCGCCACGACCTGCCGCCCACGGCCCCCGACGACTTCCAGATCGTCAACCAGACCAGCATCCTGCGGATGACCCAAAAGATCACGGGGGCGCTCACCTTCCTCCTGGGAGGCATCGGCGCCATTTCCCTCCTGGTCGGGGGCATCGGGATCATGAACATAATGCTGGTTTCGGTCACCGAACGGACCAGGGAAGTCGGCATCCGGCGGGCGGTGGGCGCCCGGCGCTCCGACATCCTGGTCCAGTTCCTCCTGGAAGCCCTGGCCTTGAGTCTCACCGGCGGGGTGATCGGCATCATTCTGGGAATGCTGCTCGCCGCCGGCGTCGCCCATTTGGGCCACTTCCCGGCGGCCGTCTCCCCGCCGTCCGTCCTGGTGGCTTTCTGTTTCTCCGCCCTGGTGGGCGTGGTCTTCGGCGTCTACCCGGCCCACAAGGCCTCCCGCCTCAATTTGGTGGATGCCCTGCGCTACGAATGACCCAAAGCGCCGCTTTTTTCCCAAATCGACTTTTCCGCAAAGGAAGACCAAGCCGTTGGGTAAGACAATGGCCAAGTTTTGGATCGCTTTTTCCTGTCTGGTTTTCCTCACCCTCGGAACACCGCCGGCCTTGGCGAACGGTTCCCCGTTCTCCTACTACCCGCCGGGTCCCACCGGAACGGTGGGCGTCAGCGAACCCGTCCTCTACGACCAGGTGTTCATCGCCCCCGGCGTCGTTCCCGGCGGCCTCAGTTTCACCCTGACCCTGGACGGGCGGACCGTGCCGGCCGTCCTGGATGCCTACGGCGACATCGTCTACCGCCCGCCGGCGCCCCTGGCCCCCGGGGTCCACACGGCCACGCTGGACCTGAACTACGGCCGGTGGCAGGCCAACCCGGCCTCGGATTCCACCCTCGGGTGGTCTTTCACGGTGGCCCCCGGAGCACCGGCCACCCTGCCGCCTCCCGATCCGGCCCAGGAGGCCGCCCTGGCCGCCGTCAACGCCTACCGGGCCGGATTGAACCTGCCCCCGGTCATCCTGAACAACGCCCTGGACCGGGCGACGCAGCAACAGGCGGACTTCTACCAGGCCAACGCGTCCCGGTACGCCGCGACGGGGCTTTCGGTCCACGAGCAGAACCCGGCTTGGCCCGGCTTCGTCGGCCGGGCACCCTGGGGCCGGGACGGCTACTACGGTTACCCGGGCGGTGAGTCCGCCGAGGACCAGGCCGACACGGCCAATCCCGCTCGGGCCCTGCGCTGGTGGATGGACTCGGTCTACCACCGTTTCCCGGTGATCGATCCCGGGGTCGCCGCCGTCGGTTTCGGCGCGGCCCCGGGAAACTCCGGTTCACCGAACACGAGTTACATGGACTTCGGCTATTTCGGGTCCGCCCCCGTCGCGGCCTCCACGGCCGTCGTCTATCCCGCGGACGGCCAGATGGGCGTGCCGGCCGCCTTCCAGGCCGGGGAGAACCCGAACCCCTTGGCCGCCTTCCCCGGCGCCTCCTACCCGGTGGGTTATCCGATCACCGTGTCTTTCCCCAGCCCCGACGTCACCGGCGTCGCGGTGACGTCCGCCACCCTCTCCGGCGCCGGTGGCGGCCCGGTGCCCTTCTACCTGCTCACGCCGCAAAACGACCCCAACCAAGGCGAACTGGGCGCGGCCTTCGCCCTGATCCCCCAAAGGCCCCTGGACCAAAACTCCTTCTACCGGGTGACCGTCCAGGGCACCTGCACCCAAAACGACGCAAGCACTTTCACCTTCAGCCGGTCCTGGTCCTTCGCCACCGCCGCCCCGCCTTCCCCGGCGCCGGCCCCCACCATCCGGGTGGTCCTGAACGGAACGCCCCTGGCCACCTCCGTTCCCCCTGCGGTCGCCGCCGGGCGCGTCCTCCTGCCCTTCCGGGAGGTCTTCCGGGCCCTGGGGTCCGGGGTTTCCTGGAACGCGGCCTACCCGGACCGAGCCACGGCCACCCTGAACGGCCAACAGGTGGAAATCAACTTCGGCAACTTCGTCGCCAAGGTCAACGGACAACCGGTCACCCTGGACTCCCCTCCCCAGGTGGTGAACGGGCGAAGTCTGGTTCCCTTGCGCTTCGTTGCCCAGGCCCTGGATCTCACGGTCTATTGGGACGCCTCCACCCACACGGTGGACCTCACCGGGCCTTAACTCCGAGCCGCCTCCCGCCGGAGGCGAGCCTCATTCCGGCCGTTCCATCCTTTTCCTGGCGCGAAAGGCCCCGGTGAAACCGCGGCAATGGGGATCTTGTCCGGTCAGGAGCATCGCCGCGCGCCAAGTCGGCTCCATCTCCGCGTCCAGCACGTCGGCGATGCAGGCATCCAGGCCTTTTTCCACCAGCAGGGCCAGGAAAACGCGGTTGAGCGGTTTCCTCCAAGGTAGTCCGTGGCTGACGTTGGACAGGCCCACGATGGTCCGCACGCCCGGCAGTTCCTCCTTGAGGCCGCTCAGGGCATCCAAGGCCAACCGCCCGGCGGCGTGGTCGGCGCCGGCAGACATGACCAGTGGATCGAGGTAAACGTCTTGCGGGGCGATCCCCGCTCCGTTCAACTCTTTGACCAAGACGCGCGCCAACCGCAGGCGCTCCTCCACCCCCCTGGGCAACTCCTCGCCGAGACAAAGTCCCACCACACCGCAACCGGTACCGGCCAGGGCGGGGAGCAGGGCCTCCAATTTTTCCCGCCTCGCGTCCACCGAGTTGACGATGGGCTTGCCCCGGTGGGCACGGATGCCCGCCCTGAGGGCCGCGGCGTTGCCGCTGTCCAGCAGCAGGGGAAGGTCGACCGCCGCCTGGACGCACCGTACCAGCCAAGCCAAGTCTTCCGCCTCGTCGCCCAACCCGGTGGCGGCGTTCACGTCCAGCATCCGGGCTCCCGCCGCCGCCTGGCGCCGGGCCAGGTCCTGCAGGAAGGCGGCGTCCCGCGCCCGGATGGCCGCCCCCACCCGCGGGATGGTGGCGTTGAGCGTTTCACCGATCAGGAGCATCTAACTGGGCAGCTTCCCGTCTTGGTAAACTCCGTACCGGTGGGCGGCCTGGACCATGGCCTCCACGTTCTCCAGTTTGGCATCTATTGGAATGTCGCAGCCCTGGCTGAGGATGAAGCCGCCGCCCCGGCCGACTTCCCCGATCAGCCGCTTGCAGTAGACATCAACCTCTTCGGGGGTTCCCAGAGTGAGCATGGTTGGGGAGACGTCCCCTTTCAGGGCGATGTGGCCGGCCAAAATCTTCTTGGCCTGGAAAATGTCCGTAAAGCTGTCGGTGTGCAAGACCAACCCTTCGCCCGGGTACTCCAGGAAGTAGGGAAGGTCGGGGGTACAATCCTGATCGTAGTGGAGCATGACTTCGATGCCAGCGTCGCTATAGGCCTTGAGCATCGCCATCATGATGGGGTGGCAGAACTTCTCGTATTTCTCCAGGGAAAGGAAGGCACCGTTCGCCCGGGTTTCCCCGATGAAGATCCGGTTCACTCCCGAGTTTTTCATGACTTGAAGGCTGACGGCTAAGATGTCCGGCAAAGCGGCGTTCATTGCGTCGATCACCTTTTGCGGACGGCGATACAGGTCAAGGAAGAACTGCGAAATGGTCCGTCCGGCCGAAAAAATCTCAAACGGCGAAACATCGGCTTTGGAACAAAAGACGACGATCCCCTGTTCCTTCCAGGCCTCGGTATCCCGAGGAACCTGTTCGCTTATTTCCATCAACTTCGGGAAAACCTCTTCTCCCGGCATGTAATCCACGCAACGCTCGATGATTTTAGGTACAAAGGCGTTCCACCCGTGCTCAATGATGAAGTCGTAATCCTCCTCCACCATGACCGGATCTTGCCCGTTTTCGTTGAATTGCCAAATGGCGTCGTCCGACAATTCCCTTCCCGGCAGGCTCATCTTGGTTGGCCAAATCAGTTGGAACAGCACCGGGTGGAGAGGGCTGCCGATCATGACACCATCCGGTTGGATCTTCTCCGCCAGTTCCTGCTGGACCAGCCGCGCTTTTTCCCCTCCCCAGATGAACTCCGACGTCTTCATCCCCCGCTGCCGGGCGGCGAAGAAATCCATCCCTAAGATGACCGGCACCCTATCCGGCACACCCCCGTGGGCGGCCGCATCGATCCGCCGCCACCGTTCCTCGTAAGTCGAAAGCGACATCTCAAGCCGCCTCCTTCGAGAAACTTTCCGCCAGGTTGACGGCTTCCACGGCGTTTCCGGCCACACCGTCGGCCCCCGCGTAGCGGCGGACCTCCTCGTTGACCGGCCCACCGCCGATGAGGATCTTCACCCGTGACCGCAACCCGGCGGCGGCGAAAGCCTCCACCGTGGCCCTGATCCCGGCGAAGGAGGTTGTGATCAAGGCGGACAAGCCCACCAGCCGCGCGCCGCTTTCCCGGACGGCGTCCACGAAGGCTTGCGTCGGAACGTTCACCCCCAGGTCGATCACCTCAAAACCGCGGGCTGAGAACAGCGCGGCCACGATGTTCTTCCCGATGTCGTGGATGTCGCCCTGGACGGTGCCGAGGACTATTTTGGTCCCTCCGGGCTTGGGATCACCACCCAGACGGGGGCGCACCTTATTCAAGGCCTCGGTAAAGATGTTGGCGGCCATCACCAGGTCGGAAATAAAGTACTCCTTGGTTTCGTACCGTTTACCCACCATGTCCATGCCACCCCGGCACTCTTCCAGCAGTTCCGCGGGGTCATCCCCCCGTTCGAGGCATTCCTCCAACTGACGCAGGAATTCCGGTTCCTCCAGGTCGGCCAGCAGTTTGTCCAACTGAGGCATTTGTTCCGCGCCGCCCACACGGCGGCGCTTTGCCCTCCTTTCGCCAAATCGACGCTTATTATTGGGCATGTTCCCAATATTATTTTAATTCACTTTGTTCTCGCTGGAAAGCCCGCCCACGGGCCGCAAAACAAGGAAAAAGGCACTGTTCCTTCGCACAGCACCTTTTTTCCCTTTTTATTAAAGCATTAAACCAAAGGCTTGCCCTACCTTTCACAAGTCAACGGATGCCGCCGTCCCGCATCTGCGGCAGGATGTTCCCCGGCTTGCTCAAGCGGACACCAAAGTAAGTCCAAACGCCGCTTTGTCCAGCCGCCTGCAGCTCCGGGATCAACACCTCCGCCGGTGGCTTTCGATGGCGTTAAAAGGTAGGCAACCTGACAAACCCGGCGGTTTCGAAATGATGGTCCAAGGAAAAAGCTTCATTAATGGCCATCTCCCGCATCAAAGCGAAAGAAACCGCATCAGTTAAAGAAAATTTCTGATCCTCGTAGCGGCCTAATAGATCCCATGCTTGGTCAAAGTGGTGGCATTGCGGAAAAACAATATTGACCCGCGGCGACGCGGCGATTTGTGCCCACCAACTGTTGACCTTGGCCGGAGGCCAACTTCCCCGCAACAGGATCTGGGTTTCGGCAATCACCAAAGCGTGGGTCACCAACTCTCCATAATACTGCAACACTCCATGAAAAAACGTTGCCGCCTCCTCATGCAGGCGTTCGTCCGCGAGAGTGAGCGCAACCCACGCGGAGGTGTCAATGAAAAGTCTACGCATCCCTTAATCTTGGTCCTCACGTATTAACTCCCGCAAGTAATGGTCATGCCGTAAGCTTAAGTCTCCCCGCCCTCCGACGCCCATGCCGACGATACCTAACACCGGGTCTTCCCGCGGCGGAACCAGATTGGCTTGCCTGGTTAACCCTTCCTCGATGATGGCCCGCAAAAGAGCTGATTGAGTCATCTTTCGTTCCC
>JAJZBP010000069.1 GCA_021798855.1 Bacillota bacterium | reverse complement strand
ATCGGAACCCCTCCATTTCCAAGGAAGGAACGGCAAGCCGTTCCTTGAACCCGGGAACCTTCCCCTCATGCCATCGGCATGTGGGTCCCCTTCCCGCCCCTGATGGGGACACCGCGCAAGCGCGGCAATCGGAACCCCTCCATTTCCAAGGAAGGAACGGCAAGCCGTTCCTTGAACCCGGGAACCTTCCCCATAGGCCTCAATTTGGTGCCCTTCCCCTCCCCTAATCGGGGAGACCGCTCGTCGGCCGAGCGGACCGCGCAAGCGCGGCGGATTCGTTCTCCGCCGAACCGGGAGCCTCGCCCCTCCCGCCGCTGCTTGAGAACGGCGGATTCGTTCTCCGCCGAACCAGATCCCCAGCGGGGGCAAGCGTCGTCGCCCCTCAACTTGCAAGTTAAGGCAAAACCGTTTATACTGCAAGCGCATCATTTGTTGTATGTCGATGCGTTTAATGCATAACATGGTCCACAATAACGGCCCGGAGGGTTGTCCCCTTGGAGCTTTACCACCTGCGCACCTTCGTTCACCTGGCCAAATTGGGAAATTTCTCCCGCACGGCGGACGATCTGACCTTGAGCCAGTCGGCCGTGTCCCGCCACATCGAGGCCCTGGAGAGGGAATTCGGCCTTCCCCTCTTCGTCCGCGGGGGCCGCGGCGCGGTTCTGACCGAAGCCGGGCGCCGGCTCCTGGAACGGGCCGAGCGCATCCTGCGCTTGGAGGATGAGGCCGTCGTGGCCCTGCGCGAACTGCAAAACCTGGAGACGGGGAGCCTGTCCCTGGGAGCCAGCACCACCCCCGGCAACTACCTGCTGGGTTCCATCCTGGCCCGTTACCGGCAGGACCATCCCCGGATCCAGTGCCGGGTGCACATCGCCAACACCCAGGCCATCCTGCCCCTTTTGGCCGAGGGAACGGTTGACCTGGGGGTTCTGGCCGCCCCTCCGGTCATCCCCCCCGGCCTGTGCGTCGAACCGTGGGCCGAAGACCGGTTGGTTCTGGTGGCCCCCCCCGGACACAACCCCGGCGGCGGTTCCACCTCCCTGGAAGCCCTGCGCAATCAGCCCTTTTTCATCCGCGAGCCCGGTTCCAACACCCGCCTAACCGTGGAGCGACATTTCCAGCGCACCGCCTTCCACCCGGCCCACATCCTGGAGTTCGGCAGCACCGAGGCCATCAAGGGGGCCGTGGCGGCCGGCGCGGGTCTCGCCTTCCTGCCCGCCTGTTCGGTCAAACCGGACTTGGAGAGCGGACGCCTCAGCCTCGCCTCCGGACCGGGGTGCCAGGTTTCCCGCCAATTGGTCGTCGCCCACCCCAAGGGCGAACGTCTGCCTCCGGCAGCGCTGGCTTTCGTCGCCCTCTTGGGCAAGCGGTTCGCGGGGGAGGTGTCATCCGTTGTTTGAGTTCGATCCACCCACGCTTGCCGCCGGGAGCCCCGCTCCCGGTGAGGGACAGCGGGAGGATTCCCGCGAACGGCGCGAGGAAAGCCGGCGGAACTCGCCCCCCGGTGGCTTGGCCGGTTCTCCCCCGAGCGCCCGGAGCGAAATCCCTCCCATACGCCTCACCGCCTACTCCCCCGGCTCCGGGTGAGCCTGCAAGATCGGCCAGGCCGACCTGGCGCAGGTTCTGCGCCGGCTCCCTCCCTCCTCCGACCCCAACCTCTTGACCGGCATCGGCGCCGACGCCGCGGTCTACCGCCTTTCGGACGAAGTGGCCGTCCTGCAGACCGTTGATTACATCACTCCGGTGGTGAACGACCCCCACGCCTTCGGACGGATCGCCGTCGCCAACGCCCTCTCCGACATCTACGCCATGGGCGGAACCCCGGCCTTCGCCCTGAACCTGGTCGGTTTTCCCGTCCGCAGCCTGCCCCTCCAGCACCTGGAGGAAATCCTGCGCGGCGGCGCCCAGGCGGCCGCCGAAGCCGGCGTAATCATCGCCGGCGGCCACTCCATCGAGGACAACGCCCCCAAGTACGGCCTGAGCGTCACCGGATTCGTCCACCCGCGGGACCTGGTCACCAAGAGCGGCGCCCGGGCCGGGAACCTCCTATTCCTGACCAAACCCCTGGGCAGCGGCCTGGTCATCACCGCCCTGGACCATGGATTCCTGGCGGAGGAATGGGAAGCCAAACTGATCCCCTTCCTGGTCTCGACCAACCGGGGAGCGGCCCGTGCACTGCGCCGCGGCGTCACCGCCTGCACCGACGTCAGCGGTTTCGGTCTTTTGGGGCATTTGCATGAGTTGACTGGGCAAAGTGGCCTCAGCGCCCGTCTGAGCGCCGCCGCCATACCTCTTTTGTTTCCGGAAATCCCGGCCTTGGCCGGACGCGAAGAAGCCATCTCCCTGGGCCTTAGGAACAACCTGCGCTATGCCGAAAACTTTATTTCCTGGCGCCCCCAGATCGCCCCGGAATTCCGCCACATCCTGAGCGACCCCCAGACCTCCGGCGGTCTCTTGCTGGCCGTTTCGCCCGCCGTCGCCGGGGAGGTGGCCGCAACCCTGACCGACGCCGGTTGCTCCGCCGCCGTCATCGGCGAACTGGTAGCAGGTGAGGCGGGCGCCGTCAGCGTCGGCCGATAAAAAAGAAACCGCGCCGAACGGCGCGGTTTCTTTTTTATTGACGAGACATCCTGATTTTGTCGGCCACCATGGCGATGAACTCCGAGTTGGTCGGTTTGCCGCGCTCCTGCTTCACCGTATAGCCGAACAACTGGTGCATGAACTGGACGTTGCCCCTGTTCCAGGCCACCTCGATGGCGTGCCGGATGGCCCGCTCCACCCGGCTGGGCGTCGTCTTGTATTTTTCGGCGATGTTGGGGTAGAGTTCCTTGGTCACGCCGCTGATCAATTCCACCCGGTTGATGACCATGACGATGGCGTCACGGATGTAAAGGTAACCCCGAATGTGGGCCGGGATGCCGAATTCGTGCAGCAGGTTGGCCACCTCGCTGTCCAGGGAGGACGAAGCGTGGGAAAAGTTCTGGTTCAGGGGCAGGGCGACAGTATCCGTCAGCCCCATTTTCCCGGCCAGTTGCCGGATCCGCTGCACCAACACGTCCAAGCTGAAGGGTTTCAGGATGAAGTAGTCCGCCCCCAGTTCGACGATCTGCTGGATCACGCTTTCGTTGCCGAAGGCGGTCAGAATGATGGTCCTCGGCCAGCGGCTCAGTTTCAGTCCCCGGATTTTTTCCAACACCCCAACCCCGTCCAGGTAGGGCATGATGATGTCCAAAACCAGGATATCCGGGTTTTTCTCGGAAACCAGGGAGACGGCCTCCAGCCCGTTGTGCCCGATGCCCACCACTTCCAGGTCGTTCTCCCTCCCCAGGAAATCACCAATCATTTGGCAGAAATCAAGGTTGTCGTCGGCCAAAGCAACCTTTATCCGCGCCTCGTTCAAAATTTGCCATTCCGCCTTCCTCACAAAATCTTTGTCGTAATTCAACTTCGACGCCTTGTCCTTCGTCCCTGTGCCCGACCCGAAAAACTTTCGGTCATTATTCGCCAACGGTCGGGATTTGTCGTCGTCCCGACCTTGCCTTTGCTGGTTTCCTTTTCGACAAAGACGAAATCTGTCGGAAGGTTTACCGTTTTATGGCCGCTTGGCTTTCGCCAAGCCGGCGGTTCGCTTCACCCGTCGGTTACGGTGGCTCGCAATCCTCCGGTTCTGGTTTCGCAATGGAACTTTTACAACTGCGGAAAAAGACGATATTCCCTCCCAATATAATAACGAATAATCATATTTAAACCCATCTTACCGTCATTTTATTGTTTTTTTCTCCCCGATCCGTGGCATTTTCTATATCATCAAACTAATACGAGGACAATTGCACCATGAATTATGCCAAAATATTACCTCTGTCCTTGTTCTTGTTTTCTTTCTTTTCCTTTTCGTTTACGCCGGGAGCCTTCGCCGCCTCCCCCGAACTGTATGCCGGCGGCCAGGCCGTCGGCGTCATCCTGCGCGCTTTCGATCCGGTGGTCGAGGCCGACCCGGCCATCCCCACTTTCGGCGGGTTGCAACCGTCCCCCGCCGCACCCTTGGGTCTGACCCCGGGCAGCACGATTCTGGCCGTTGACGGCCGTCGTCACCCATCCACCGGCGCCGTGAACGCCTTGATCCAACGAGATGGGCGGGCCGGCACGCCCGTCAACCTCCTCTGGCGCAACGGCTGTCTTCTGCGGACCGGGGCCATCCGGCCCGTTTTCGACCCGCGCGTCGGCGGTTACCGGATTGGCCTTGCGCTGCGCCGCACTTTTTCCGGTTTGGGCACCCTCACCTTTTACGACCCGGCCAACGGCATCTTCGCGTCCGTCGGCCATCCCGTCGGCCCATCGGCCCCGGCCCACCTTGCCGGAGGTTGCCCGTCCGCCGGCGCCGCTCCTCCCGCCGGACGCTTGGGTCACCTGGACGCCGCCACCATCGTCGCTCTCACCCCGTCCACCCCGGGACGGCCCGGGAGCAAAATCGGGCAGGTGCTCCCCGCCCCCCCCGCCGGCTGCATCGTCTACGACGGACCCTACGGACCGGGCGGCATCCTCGCGCGTTTCCCCGACCATCCTTACCTTCGCCGCCTGTTGCAGATTGCCAGCCCCCTCCAGGTTCATCCCGGTCCGGCCACGGTCCTCACCGTCACCGCCGGACGGCGTGTCCGTTCCTTCCGCATCCTGATCACTGCCGTCCGCCCCGATTCGGCGTCACCGATCGCTCTCCGGGTGACCGACCCGGCTCTCCTGCGGGCCGGCGGCGGCTTGGTCGCCGGGATGAGCGGCAGTCCGATCATCCAGGACGGGCGTTTGGCCGGCGCGGTCACCCGCATCCTGGTTGCCGATCCGGCCAGGGGATACGGAGCCTTCGCTTGGAATATGGCCGTTGGGGTCGGTCTGATCCCAACCCACGCCGGCTCAATTCAACCCGCCATCCCCCGGTCCAACAATTCCCGCGCGTGGTCCAGGGCCTTGGCGCCGGTTTCCCCCGCCAACATCCGGGCAATCTCCAAAGCGCGTTCCTCCCCCTGCAAAAGCTTGACCCCGGCCACCGTCCGCCCATCCTCCGTACCCTTTTCCAAGAGGAAGTGACGCTCCCCCGCCACCGCCACCTGGGGAAGGTGGGTCACGGCCAACACCTGGACCGACGCCGCCGCTCCTTTGAGTTTGTCGGCCAATTTGCTCGCCGCCTTGCCCCCCAGCCCGGCGTCGACTTCGTCGAAAACCAGGGTCGGCAACCCGGCCGGCGCCGCCGGTCGCGAACACACCGTCCGGATGGCCAGCATCACCCGGGAAAGCTCCCCCCCCGAAGCCACCTTCGCCAACGGCCGCGCCGTTTCCCCGACGTTGGCCCCCAGCAGGAATTCCACCCGGTCCGTCCGTTCGGTTGCCCCCGCGGATACCTCCACCCGAAAGATCGCCTGTCCCATGCCGAGACTCTCCAGTTCCGCCTCCACCGCGACGGACAGTTCGCCGGCGGCTTGACGCCGCCGGGCGGAAAGTTCGGCGGCAGCTTTCATCAAGGCGTTTTCAACCCGCCGTTCTTCCTCCCGCCATTCCCCGGCCTGTTCCTGCTTCTCCCTTAAACAGGCCAGGTCGGCGGCCGTTTTCTCCCGGTAAGCCAACACCTCGGCCAGACCGGCTCCGTACTTGCGCTTCAATTCCCGCAGGCCCTCCAGCCGCTCCTCCACCCGTTCCAATTCCCCCGGATCGGCTTCCACCGTCTCCAGGTAGCGGCTCAGGTCCCGGGCCACTTCTTTGGCTTCCTCCAAACAACCGCGCAGGTCCCGGGCCGGCACCTGCAGGTGCGGGTCCAACCCCGCCGCCTCTTCCAGAGCCTTCAGCGCCACACCCATTCCGTCCAGGGCGGCCCCGTTCCCACCGTAGAGAAGGTCGTAAGCCCGCTGTCCCAAAACCAAGAGCTTCTCCCGGTGGAGCAGGATCTCCCGGCGGTCCTCCAATTCCAGGTCCTCGCCCGGACGGGGATCGGCTCGTCCGATCTCCTCCAACTGGTAACTCCAGATCTCCTCCCGACGCGCCGCCTCCCGCTCGTCGGCAAGCCCACCCAGGGCCGCGCGGATTTCCCGCAACCGCCGGTTCAAAACCGCCACCGCCTCCCGGGCCGCGACCGCCTCCGCCGCGAAGGCATCCAGCAGTTCCAACTGGCGGTCGGCCCGCAACAGGGATTGATGCTCGTGTTGCCCATACAGGTCAACCAAAGACGCCGTGACTTCCCGCAGGGAAGACAGGGGCACCACCCTCCCGTTGAGTCGCCCCAGGCTTCTCCCTCTGGCCTCGATTTCGCGGTTCACCACCAGGACACCGTCCGCTTCCGGCTCAAGGCCCAGGGCAAGCAAGAGTTCCGCCGTCTGGACCGGCAGTTCGCTGAAAACGGCCGTCACCCAGGCCTTTTCCGCGCCGCTGCGCACCAGCTCCGAAGAAACCCTTCCTCCCAGGGCAGCCTCGATGGCGTCGACGATCAGGGATTTCCCGGACCCGGTTTCACCGCTCAGGATGTTCAGACCGGCCCCAAACTCCAAACGCGCCGCCTCAATCACCGCAAAATTTCTGATCTCCAGCTCGCAAAGCATTTTTTGGCCCCTTTATAGCACGGGAGCCGCTCCCGGCGGCGAACTGGGCGTCAAAGGGTTCACCGGAGGTCTGTTCCTTGCCCTCGCCGACGGTCCTCGGCGTCACAGATGACGCCTGCGCCACGCTCCAGGCGACGGGCGGGAGGTGAACCCTTCCATTGAAGGCATCCAAGTCGCAGTTTCAGTCCATCAGGCCGCGCAATCTCTCCGCCACCCTGGCCGCCGCCTCCCGGGACTGCAAGAAGACGAAAATGTTCCTTCCTCCGACCAGGCTGCCGACGATCTCCGGCCATTCCAGGCCGCAGACGGCTTCATTCACCGTGTTTACGGTGGCGGTCAGCGTGGTCACCACCACCAGATTCTCCGCTTCCACCACTTTCAAGACACATTCGTGGAAGAGCTTGGATGCCTGTTTTTCCTGGTTCAACAGCATCCCCGGGGGGGCGGCGTAGCGCTGGCGCCCGTCGCCGGCCGGAACCTTGACCAACCCCATCTCTTTGATGTCCCGGGAAATGGTGGCCTGGGCCACCGGCAGGTTCTCCTCCCCCAGGAGCCTGACCAATTCCCCCTGCGTCTCGACCACCCGTTCGCGCAGCAACGTCATGATGCGCGAACGCCGTCGTTCCTTCATGCCCACTCCCCGCTCCCCAATTTCCGCCTGGCCGCCGTAAAGAAGCTCCAACCGGGACGGTGCAACAGGCAAAGCCTCTCATCCGCCGGAGCGACGCTGACCTCGCCCCCCCGGTTGATCTCCTCCTCGTGCTGGCCATCGACGCTGAGGATGGCCCCTTCGGCGGCTTCCCTGCGCCGCCCGGCTCGGCGCCGCCTTTCCCCCGGTTCCACCCGCACTTTCACCCGCGCGTCCCCGTCCAACACCAGCGAACGGGAAAACAGGGAGTGGGGACAAACCGGAGTCAGGATGATCGCCGACAGGTTTGGCGCCACCAGCGGCCCGCCGCAGGAGAAGGAATAGGCGCTGGAACCGGTCGGCGTGGCCAGCACGACACCATCGGCCCGGTATCCGAACAGGGGCGATCCGTTGACCTCAACCTCCAGGTTGATCAGGCGGGAAATCCCCGGTTTGGCCACCACCGCTTCGTTGACGGCCAGAAAATCCCCCTCCCCGCTGCGGACGGCAAGCAGCATCCGTTCTTCCCGTTCCCCTTTTCCCTCCAGGAAGAGGGGGAGTTGGGCGTAAACCTCGCCCACTTCCAGTTCAGCCAGGAAACCGAACCGTCCCAGGTTGACCCCCAAGAGGGGTATTCCCCAAGGGGCCAGCTCCCTGGCCGCCTTGAGGATCGTACCGTCTCCACCCAAGACCAACCCGAAGCCGACTCCTCCCGCCCAGTTCGCCACCGGGACGGCCGGGATGTTTCCTCCCAAAAACCGGGCGGCCTCCGGGGCACAACAGACTCCGATTCCCCCTTGGGACAGCCAGGCGGCCACTTCCGCCGCCAGTTTCCCGGCCCGCGGCTTTTCCAGGTTGGGAATGATCCCCACGGTTCGCACGCCGTCACCATTCCCCGCCTTAAAATTGTACGGAGCCGAACCCTTCCCCTTCTTCCCAAACGATTTCCAAAACGTCCCCATCGGCCAAAGGAGTGGTAAAACCGGCCTCCGCCCCGTTGCGGGAAATTAAAAGGTTCCCCTTGCCCACCCCTTGGCTCATTCCGTCCATGAGGGCCAACAGGTGCGCGATGATCACCTCCCGCGGCCGGGACAGGTGAACGATCTCGTCGCCGGCCTTGAGCGGCGTCGCGCCGGAGGCCGTCTGCCCGTTGACGGTGACCACCTCTTCCCGCGCCGGCAGGAGAACCACTTCCCCGTTGACCACCAACCGGATTCCCGGCTCCTCCGGCAAAACCTCCCGCACCAGGGGCGGTTCGCTTTCGACGACCTCGAACGCCTCCCCCGGAACGACACCGGCTTCCCAGGTCACGGCCTCACCACCCCGCCGGACGACCAGCGCGGGCCGTTCCAATTTTCGCTCCAAGCCGTTGTAACGCACCAGAAAGGGCCGCGGCTGGAAATCTTCGCGCCGGTGTCCGGCCGCCTCCAGAACCTCCCCCACCGTTTCCGGCCCGCGGGCGGTGAGCGTGTCCCGGTCCCTGACCACGGTGTCCGCGCCGGCCGGCTTGCCGTTGACGGTAACCCTGGCCGGAACTCCCAAGGTTTCCCGGTTCAGATGGAAAACCGTCTCCCGTCCGGCGTCCACCAGCACGTCCGCCAAGGGCAGGCCGACATCGCCCCCGTCTTTCGCGTAGGTGATCCGGTCCCCCTCCGCCACCCAATCCCCCATGGCCGCCGCTTCGTCGTTGCGCTCCAACTTGGCCGAACTCCGCGCCGGTTGGAAGGACAAAACCGCTCCGTTCACCTCCACCGTGATCCCCGCACCGTGCCCGTACAGTTGCCGCAGGCTGTACCCGGCCGCCAGCAGGGCGTCCAGGACGGTCACTCCCCGCAAATCCAAGACCTGCACGGGGGTGCCGTTCACCTCGACCCGGCGAAAACGCAGGCTCATGTTTTGCCAAGCCGCCCGCGCGATCCCCAGGGGCGTCACCAACTCCGGACCCTGGAAAACGTTCCGCTTCCCGGGGAAAAGGCGC
>JAJZBP010000068.1 GCA_021798855.1 Bacillota bacterium | reverse complement strand
GGTGGGGACAACCGCCCCTCCCGACGGATCTTTTCCTCCAGAGTTTCCCCGTTCACGTACTCCATGACTATGTAGTAAAACTGCCGTTCCTGGCCGACGTCGTAGATATTGACGATGTTGGGGTGGGAAAGAGCGGCGGCGTTTCTCGCTTCCTGGCGAAAACGGCGAATGAAGTCATCATCTTCGGCGTAGGGGGACCGAAGGACTTTGACCGCCACCACACGGTTGAGGAGAGTGTCTTCGGCCTTGTAGACAATGGCCATCCCCCCACCGCCCAGTTTTTCCATGAGCGAATAGCGCCCACCCAAAGTCAACCCGACCATTTCCAACTTCCCCCCTCCTTTCCCGTGCATCTGGGCTCCAACCCTTTCACACTTCCACGACCAAAACCGTGATGTTATCATGCCCTCCCGCGGCCAAACTTCGCTTGATCAGCCTGCCGGCCGTTTCTCCGAAGGGACTTTCCCTGATGGTTTGGCTGATCTCCGCCGGACACACCACATTGGTCAGTCCATCGGTGCAAAGAAGCAGGATATCCCCGGACTCCACGGGTAGGGTGGCATAGTCGGCCCGCAGGCCGATGTCCAGACCCAACGCATTGGTCAACAGGTGCCGCTGAGGGTGCGTTTGGGTCTCCCCCTCGGATATCTCACCCCGCAACAGCAGGTTGGCCACCACCGAGTGGTCGCGGGTCAAGGGAAGGAGAACATCGTCCCGGTAAAGGTAAAGGCGGCTGTCCCCAACGTGCCCGACCCAAACCCTGCGGCTCTCCATGATGGCCACAGTGAGGGTCGTCCCCATTCCCGCGCGGCTTTCATCACCCACGGCCGCCCGGTACACGGCCGCGTTGGCCGCTCTCATCCCTTCCAGGAGGACCAGGAAAGGTTCCCCCAACCCCGTCCGCCCGGTCAACTCTTCCCATTTTGCCCGCAGGGCGGCAATGGCCAGGAAACTGGCCTCCTCCCCGGCGGCATACCCGCCCATGCCGTCGGCCACAGCCAACAACATCCCCCGCCCGTCGGGCAATTCGCATCCCAAGTGGTTGTCTTCGTTGTTTCGCCGGACCAGGCCCACGTGGGTGCCGAAGCTTCGCCGCATGCCGTCAGTTCCCCTCTTGGAAAGGATGGGCGCGCAGTTGGCCGCAGGCCGCTCCGATGGTTTGGCCAAGGCTGCGCCTCACCGTGACCCCGAGGCCCCCCCGACGCAGGATGTCCGCAAACCGTCCCATCTTCTCCCGTGAGGGCGTCCGGAATGGTCTCCCCGCCACCGGATTCACCGGTATCAAATTGACATGTCCCCATTTCACCGGCAGCATTGCGGACAACCGCTTGGCTTCTTCCGGCGAATCGTTGATCCCTTCCAGCAGCACGTATTCAAAAGTGACGCGCCGCCCGGTTGCCTGGAAATAGGCAGCGCAGGCTTCGAGCAATTTGCGGATCGGATAGCGGCGATTCACCGGCACCAACCGGCTGCGCAGTTCGTCCGTGGCCGCGTGCAGGGAGACGGCCAGGGTCACCGGCAATCCCTCCTCCGCCAAGCGCAGGATCCCGGGCACGATCCCACAGGTGGAAACGGTGATCCGCCGGGGACTCATCTCCAAACCGTAGGGAGCCTGCAGCAGGCGCAAAAACCTGACCGTAGCCGCGTAATTTTCCATCGGCTCGCCGGTCCCCATGATCACCACCCCCGCGATTTTTCCGTCCGGGGCTCGGCGCCGCAACTCCTGCACTTGGGCCAGCATTTCCCCGGCGGTGAGGTCGCGAATGCACCCCCCCACATGGGAAGCGCAAAAGACGCACCCCTGCCGGCAACCCGCCTGGGAAGAAACACAGGCCACCGTCCCATAGGTGTAGGCCAAGCTTACGGTCTCCACCTTTTGCCCATCGGCCAACTGCAACAGGTATTTCACCGTGCCGTCGCCGGTCGAACGGGTGTCCACCACTGTCGGGACCGGAAGCGGCGCCTGCGCGGCCAGCATTTCCCTCGTCGCCCGCGGCAATACCGCCAACTCCCGCCAGGATCCGATGTTGCGCCGGTAGATTCCCTCGGCCATTTGCCTGGCCCGGTAGCGGGGAATCCCGCGCGACTGGCAAAACGCTTCCATCTCCTCCAGTTCGGCCCCCAACAGATCAACGGTCATCCGGTCGTTTCAGCCCCCTCCCCACCTGCATCCCCTTCTACGCCCCCTGTTCTCCTGAGCCTGGCCAGGAAAAAACCGTCGGTTCCGTGCCTTTGCGGCCAAAGACGCAGGCTGTGCCCCTCGGCCGCCCCACGCAGGGAAGGCGGGAGGTACGGGCCGATATTCTCGGGGCGGTAGTCACTCCGGCCCCGCAGGAAATCGGCGACAACCTCCTCCCCTTCCTCCGCCTCCGTACTGCAGGTCGCATAGACCAAGACTCCGCCCGCCCGCACGACACCGGCGGCGACCGCCAACAATCGGCGCTGCCGTTCGGCCAAACGTCGGATGTCCCCCGGTCCCTTGTTCCAACCGATATCCGGGCGGCGCCGGATCACTCCCGTACCGCTGCACGGTGCGTCCAACAACAGGCGATCCGCCCATGCCGCGTATCGCTCACCCGCTTCCCGGGCGTCCATCCGCACCCGGGCGATGCTGCGCAACCCCAGGCGCCCGGCATTGTCCTGCAGCAAACCGAGCCTTTCCCCATCCAGGTCCAACCCGACGATTTCACCCTCGTCGCCCATGCGTTCCGCCAAGGCGGTCGTTTTACCACCGGCCCCCGCGCAAAGGTCCATAATCCGCTCACCCGGTTGCGGATCCAAAACCCCGGCCACGGCCTGGCTGCTTTCGTCCTGCACTGAAAACAGGCCCTGGGCGTATCCGGGCAAACGCGCCGGAACCCCGGATGGGAGCCGCAGGGCTTCCGGAAAGTGCAGGCCCGCGATCGCCGTAAAACCGCCCTCCGCCAATTGCCGGCACAACCCGGCGGCGGTCGTTCGCAGGCGGTTGGCCCGCAACACCAGCGGCGGAATTTCCGTGTTCATTGCCAGCAGGGCCTCAGTTTCCGTCCGGCCCAGTCTCCTCAGCCACCGTTCGACCAACCAAAGCGGTTGTGAATACTTTACCGAGAGATGCAGCAAAAAATCCCCTTCCGGCGCAGGCAGGGGCACGTCCCGGCGGGTAGCCTGCCTCAACACGGCATTGACGAAACCGCTGCCCTTGCCGTGGGGCTTGGCCGTCTTCACCGCCTCGTCGATGGCGGCCCAGGGAGGTATCTTGTCCAGGTAGCGCAGTTGATAAAGGCCGGTGCGCAGGATGTTGCGCAGGGGACGGTCGATCCTTTCCATCCTTCGACCGGACAGATGCTCCAGCACATAGTCCAAGGTTATCCGGCGCCGGAGCACTCCGTAGAACAAAGAGGTGGCCAAAGAACGGTCTTCATCCTTCAGCCGCTCCAGTTCCCTTTCCAAAATCCGGTTTGCCGGAAGATTCTTTTCCAGCCTGTCCAGCGCGCGAACGGCCACCGCCCGCGCCGATTCCTCTTTCAAATCGTTCCTCCGTTGACCAGCGACTCCAAAGCCCGCCGGATGGCCGCAGGACTGACCACGGTGTCGCGGCAGGGTCCGTTGGGCCGCTGGTTGGGAACTCCCATCACCGGCAACTTTCCCGATTCGTGGATGCCGCTGGACAGATCCCTCTCGCAGGCCACCGCCACCACCGCCACCGGTCGCTTGTCCCGCACCGCCTGCCTGGCCGCCGTGCCCCCCGTTGCCACCGCCACCTCCGCTCCGAACTCGTCGGCCAAAGACAGGATCTCGCCGACGTTACACTTGCCGCAGCGGCGGCAGTTGGCGGCCTGGTAGGTGATTCGCCGCTGGCACTGACTCAGTTGCAGGCAATGGGGCAAAAGGATCAGGATGCGGCGGGGGGAAACATGCCCGCCGGTCAAACGGACCAATTGGTTGTTCAATTCAATGAAGGAACTCTCGATCCGCTCCTTGTCCAGGCGAAACATCCGGCCCAAAAGCAATGCCAAAGGGAACAGGAAGTCCATGGTGCTCTTGGAGAAACGCGACAGGACTGGCCATGGTCGCTGGAGTAGGATCATGACGACTATTCCCAACAACCCCAGGGCCAGGAGGGGAATGGCCACACCCAGCCCCAGGTCCAACAACAAGAAGAACTCCCGGTAGACACGTCCCAACTGGGCAAACACCAACCCCCAGATGGAATAGGCCAAGGAGAACAAGAGCACCAAGACGAAGAGGAGCAACCCCAGAAAAAGCCTCTTTTTCGGGCGCAAAGCACTTACCTCCCCAAAATACTCCCCGGACGCAACGGTGTTCCCCGCATGTAGGCCACATCTTCCATGCTCTTCCCCCCCGCCGGCTGCACCGTCGCCAACCTGACCTTCCCGCGGCCCGTCGCCACGCAGATCCCCTCCCCCTCCAACACCTCACCCGGCGCCCTTCCATCGGTCCGCCCCTCCACCGGCTCCGCCCGCCCGATCTTGAGCATCCCGCCACCGGGTAGACGGGTCCTTGCCGCCGGTTTGGGCGCCAGTGCCCGGACCAGCCGGACCACCTCTTCCGCCGTCCGGTCCCAGGCGATCTCCTCTTCGTCGCCGGTCAGCGGCGGCGCCGCACTTACTCCCTCCGGCGCCTGCGCCGTCCTGGTCGCCTGCCCCGCGGCCAACAGTTCCAAGGCCACCCGGAGTTGGACGGCTCCCAACGTGGCCAGCCTGCCGGACAATTCACCCGCAGTTTCCCTCGGCAGGATATCCAGGGACGCCTGTCGCAGAATGTCACCGGTGTCCATCCCCCGGTCCATGTACATTATGGTAACTCCAGTCCGGTTTTCACCGGCCATGATCGCCCGCTGAATCGGCGCCGCCCCTCGGTAGGCCGGAAGGAGGGAAGCATGGACGTTGAGCGCCGCCGCGGCGGCGGGTAAATCCAAAAGCCACGCCGGTAAAAGTCGTCCATAGGCCACGGTCACCACTATTTCCGGACGAAGGGCGGTAACCGTTTCCCGGAATTCCTCATCCAGGCGCTCGGGGGTTAAGACCGGTATTCCCGCCTCCAGAGCCGATCTTTTCACCGGAGTCCCGGTCGTTTTCCCTCCCCTCCCCCGCGGACGGTCCGGTCGGGTGACCACCCCCGCCACCTGGTGCCCGGCCTCCCGTAGGATCTCCAAGGAAGGCAGGGCAAACTCCGGGGTGCCCATGAACAACACGCGCAATTTCTAGGCCTCCGTAACGTCCGTCAACTTGACCGCCCGGTCCACAAAAAGGCGCCCGTCCAAATGATCCAGTTCATGCTGGATGGCTCTGGCCAGCCAACCGCCGCTCTCCACCCAAACCCGCCGACCGTTGTGCCCAAATCCCCGCACGGAAATCCGTTTGGCCCGGACGACTTCGCCGGTGTACTGGGGTATGGACAGGCATCCCTCGACCGCGGATGTTTCCCCCTCCCTGCTGGTCTCCTCGGGGTTGACCAGTTGGATCAGTCCCTTGCCCACATCTACCACCATCAAGCGGCGCAATATTCCCACCTGGTTGGCCGCCAAGCCCACCCCCTTGGCCGCGTACATGGTTTGCGCCATATCGTCCAACAACTTTTTTATTTCCCGGTTCACTTTCTTGACAGGGACAGCCTTTTCCCGCAGCACCGGCGCCCCGTACTTATAGATCTCCAATACGGCCAATTTAAACTCCTCCGCTAGGGGTCTGGTGATAAAGGCCCATCTGCGTTGTTGCCTTCGTCGCTCGTTGCTCGACGTACCCCGGAGTACGCCTCACGCCTCACTTCCTTGGCGCCTAGCATCTGGACCTTTTTGACCAGACCCCGGAATTTACGGTTTACGAGAGTTTTTCACCAGATCCCTAGTCGAAGTATCTCATGCTCGTCTAATTGGCACCCGTTAAAGAACCCGCATGAATACTGGGTTTCTTCGGCTTTCCGTTCGTGTCGCGGCCACAAACATACCTTCTATGGCTTTGACGGCTGCCTCCTGCATATCGGGGAGAACATGACTGTAGACGCTGAGAGTAATGTTGGTGTTGGCGTGGCCTAAGCGTTCGCTCACTACCTTGAGATGCACTCCTGCTTGGAGAAGGAGCGTAGCATGGGTATGCCGAAGATCATGAAAACGGATAACGGGTACTCCGGCCTTTCTGGTCACCATACTAAGGGCTTTCCGTAGGTAGGTTCCCCTAAGCGGTTCGCCTTTCCTGGTACAGAAAAGAAGCCCGTATTCGTTCCATTCCGATCCTGCCGCAAGCCTCTCCTCTAATTGGCTTTTGCGGTGGGATTTTATTTTTTTCACTGTCTCAATGTCCAGGGGAATCTTACGGCGGGAAAAAGCCGTCTTCGGCTCCTGAAAGATGCAGTCCCTGTCTCCATTATCCCGGAAAAGGCTCCTCCTCACGGCAACGGTTCCTGTTTGGAGGTCTACGTCCTCCCAGCGCAGGGCCAGGAGTTCTCCCTGCCTCATCCCCGTTGCAAGTGCTAAGTGAAAGAGAGCATGAACCCTAGTTTCCTTCCCGGCAACCGACAGGAACTTAGCCGCATCCTCTTTGGTCCAGACCTTCATTTCTTTCTTGGCGGCATTCGGGTATATCACCCCAACACCCGGATCGCGGGGAATGAGTTCCCACTTAACCGCTTGCCGAAGCGCAGCCCGAAGTATGGCAATAGTGTTCCTTTTGGTGGCCGCACTCCAAAAAGACGGTAATTTTGGTATGGCACTCTGGACCTCCATCGGCGTCACTTTTCCTAATGGAATCTTCCCGATGATGCCCTTCCAAAAACCTACCGCCGCCTTTGAGTTGCGAAAACTGCCAGGTTTCAGTTTCGGGCCAACCGCCTCCAGGTAACGGTCCAGATATTCGGAGACGGCCAGTAATTCCGCCGGGACATAACCGTTCTGTGCCTCGGCCAGCATCTTGAGCAATTCGGCCTCTGCTTCTTTCCGGGTGGTGAATGTCTTTTTCACTTGCCTACGCTTCCCATCCTCCATGCGGGGAAAATCAACTATAGCAGAGTACGTCTTCCCCTCCTTCCGCTTATTTTACCTTAATAGACCCCCTCATTTCTTTGCCTCCCGAGAGGCTCCCAGCAAGATGACATTGTTGGTTTCTACGGTGTGGGATTGGTTCCCTTCTGTTTTTTGGGCAAATGTGAAGTATTCGATACCTTCCCTGCTAATTCGCCAGTGTTTACCCAGTTTGACCGCAGGAATCTTTTTTTGGCGGACTAGATCGTAACAGGACGTAACCGGAAGCTTGAGGATCTTTGCCGTTTCTTCGACGGTGTAAAACGGATCGTCAGGATAGTTAGGATACATGTCAGGACCCTCCTTTAAATTTTGGTCCTTGGCATATTGAGCGGGATGAAACCATCGCAAAATCGGTCTAACCGTACTAACCGAATCACTCAAAAGTGTTGGAAAACATGCTGATGTTTACCAACACTTTTATGTAAACTTTCTATGGCAAAAAAATAAGCCGGGTTGTCCCGGCCTATCCTTTTATTTTGCGGCAGCCAATGGAGCTTTCAAATGAACAACCTCGGCGGAAATTGTTGCATCGGCTTTTTTTGCCGTTAAAGCAGTATCAATTTCTGCGGTTGTTTCTGGTGAAAAGTACTGTTCACCACATTGCTTGCAAACTGTCGCCGGTACGTCTTCGATTACTCTAAGTCGATCTTTAGTAGTAAAGACCATTCGAACCATTTTATTTTCGAATGTAGTTCCCCGGCATTCATGGCAAACGCTAATGTTCATCATTTCACCGCCTTTTTTGATAATCGGAATCCCATATATCAGGATCCGGTTTGTAAACTATAATCATCCGTATTTCTATATATGCTACACCGACAAGGACATGGAGAACGTAATCCTTCGAATTGGCTAATATAAGGCAACTATGCCCCCGGTCGTCCTCGGGGTAGTCTTCTATAACACTTCCGTTAGCTGCCGCAAGAACAACTGTTCTCGCATCTAAATTCCGTTCGTCACACCGTTCCAGGAAATGGCGTGTAGTTACATACTGCCCAGCCAGTAGTTTTGCCTTAATTCCCGCCATTAAGTCATCAAACATCGAACGGCACTCCTTCCATCCACTACTATTTTAACTTTCCGGGTGATACTTGTCCATAATTCGACCAACTTTCGGTTAGACACATTTTGGCCTTTCCATATCGCTGCCATGTTTACCCCTCCTCCTTTCTTAGTGGCTTTAAAATTGCGCCCCTTGGGGACAGGCGGAGCTTCACGTCCCCCGCAGCCTGGAATCAAGCCGGGAGGGATAAATGGGGGGAACCATACGGAACGTTGGCGGGTCCTCCCGCCTACGGGCCGTTGGGGGGGGGAACCGTTTATGCTCACGGCGTACCCCGCCAAGGGCGGGGTTGATGGAGGGACCGGGGGTGTTATAATGTCCTGACCCCCAAGGGCCGGAAGGTTGCTTCTCAGCTTCCGGTCCCGGTTCCAGGGGCCGGCGGGGGAGGCAGCAACGGACTGCCGGAGGAGCCGCCTTTTAGAAAAACCCTCCAGGGTGTCCGGCGGGGACACCTGGGAGGGACAGGGTGGGCAGGGAGGAGGAAAACCGCCACTTAAAAAAGTGTTGGAAAACATCAGGATGTTTTCCAACACTTTTTCTTTCGCCGTAATGCCCAGGTCAAAAACAGGAGCCTGAATATAACCGGCGGGTGCGTCAGCCATACTTGGATCTTGGCCCAAAAGTCCTTCGGGTGGTTGACCCCCCCCTCCAGCATCATCATCCAGGCTATGGTAGCCTCCACAGGGGCTATCCTAACAGCCGCCATGTCGCACCATAACTCCACGGCCCAACGGATCGGCCAAGCCAGGAACGGCGGCAACAGCAACATACTGCCCCTCATGATGCTGTTTGCCCAGGGTCGAAGGTGGGCGACCTCATGAGCGACCACGCAGGGCATCCACGGCCCTTCCGCCGCGAAGCTGGACAGACGCACTACCCGTGCAGAAGAAGCGGTTTGGGCAAGCCAGATATTTGCGCTATCGCCATTTTTGACCGTCTCTAATTTGACGTCGTGGACGTTCAGGACTTGGCAAACCTGGGCAAACGTCTCCTGGAGATCGCCGGGCTTCGGCATAGGAAACGACTGAACCTTAAGTAATTATTGGAATTATCTGAACACTATGCGCTACTCCGGCAATCAGCCTGATGTTGAATGATCAATGAATAGCTACCGTTCCTGAAAACTCGACAATACTTGCAGTTTCCCGCTCGTAATTGTCAAGACGCCGGGCGAACAGTTTTCCCGACCATTTGCACCGGGGAATCTCGCCCCGGAGCC
>JAJZBP010000067.1 GCA_021798855.1 Bacillota bacterium | reverse complement strand
TTGCCATTGGCCGCTATACGCCCCCCCCCCACCGGGGGTGGGGCTTGGAAAAAGTATAAGCCGCGCCTCCTCCCGTGTCAAGGGGGTCTGCCGAGATGGGGAGCGAGTTTTGGGTTCCGACCTTGACTTTTAATTCTTTTTAAAGAAGATTAGAATTGAATGGAAAGGTGGTGGGCGCGACGCTTCAGGATAACCGGCAAGCTGTGGTCAGCGGGACCGATCTTTTGGTTTTAAATTGCATCAATAAATGCTGGAATACGCTTATTGACGTGGAAACGCTGGCATCCATCCTGGCCGGGGCGGCTCCCGCCGACGGGTGGCAAAACCACCTGACCATGTTTTTTCTGGAATTGCCGCTGGAGGCCGTGGCGCAATTTTCCGCCGAGCATGGAATCAATAAAAGCGAATTAAAGCGCAGCTATAATTCACTCATGCCCACTTTCCGGGCCGGCAACCCGAGAATGGAGGCGTGGCTAAATGGCTGAATGGGAAGTTCTTTTCGACAAAGCAATGCTGTGTTTGGATAGCTTGGCCAAGATGCAGATGCGCCCGCCGGAGTGGTCCTTTGGAGGCGGAACGGTTTTAATGCTAAAATATGCGCATCGGGCCAGCAAAGACATAGATATTTTCCTCACCGACGTCCAATATCTGCCGGCCCTGTCGCCGCGTTTGAACGATGTGTCCGAAGCGATCGCGGAGGCGGGCGGCTATTCCGAGCAGTCCAACTGCGTCAAGATTACCACTTTGGAGGGTGAAATAGACTTTGTTGCGGCTCCTCACCTTGCGGCCACCCCATATGTTGAGCAAATGATTCACGGGCGCAAGGTTCGCGTGGAGACTCCGGAAGAAATAATTGTTAAAAAGCTGTTTTATAGGGCGGTTGATTTGCATCCGCGGGACGTATTTGATGCGGCCGTCGTCATCAAACATGACCGGGGAGTGCTGGACCGCAACCACACCGTGTTGCAAAGCAGGCTGTCCTTGCTTTTCCGCCGGATGGACGAGTTGGAATCCATTTATGACACCGGAAAAGGGCAGTTGCAGGTGCTTCCCGATGGAAGGCCGTTTTTGGCCACGGCCTGGGATGTGCTCAATAAAGCGTTGCGAGACTTGAACCGGGTGTGATTTGGTCGGTCAAAAATTCAGCCGGTGAAACCACGTTTGGCAAGAAATTCTAATTAGAAATTTTTTTAAGATTTCTTACCTCCCGTTAAAAATTAAAGCTCCTGGATAAATCTACATGCGGAAAGTGGGTTATAATGAAAAACCAACGTTAGATCAACCTTTTCGACTTTCCTGCCGGTCAAACGCTGTCCAAAGAAAAGCCAATGCCTGACCCAACACCATGCCGAAATATGTTATTATTCGGCAGGATGGCGATGCCTCGGGCGACGGGATGGGAAATGGCGTCTTCCGGCCACGAACGGCTTGTAAATAAGCGGTGGCGGAAGTTGCGCTTAGCGGCGCAACAAGCCCAAGGCCCCAAAAAGCGGGGGGGAGGGCGAAAAAACGCCCCCCCGCCCTCAACCCCGGCGGCTACCGTTCTAAGGCTGCAGTTGGGCGATGCCGGCCAGGGATTCATCCACATCCTCGGCCGGGTAGTCGTAATCCTCCAGGCGTCCGCGCAGGTAGGCGTCGTAAGCCGAGAGGTCGAAGTGGCCATGGCCGCTCAGTCCGAAGAGGATGACGCGGGGGCGCCCCTCCGCCTTGGCCTCCAGGGCTTCGTCGATGGCTCCCCGGATGGCGTGGGCCGATTCGGGGGCGGGGATGATCCCCTCGCAGCGGGCGAACTGGACGGCGGCTTCGAAGGTATCCAGTTGCCGGACGGCGCGGGCGGCGATCAACCCGTCCTCGACCAACTGGCTGATCAGGGGAGCGGCGCCGTGGTAGCGCAGTCCACCGGCGTGGATGCCCGGCGGGGCGAAGGCGTGCCCCAAAGTGTGCATCCGCACCAGCGGGGTCAGACCCACCGTGTCTCCGAAGTCGTAGGCCACCTTGCCCTTGGTGAGGGTGGGGCAGGCGGCCGGCTCCACGGCCACGAAGCGCACCTTTTTGCCGGTAAAGGCGTCGGCGACGAAGGGCAGGCATAAGCCTCCGTAGTTGGAGCCGCCGCCGTGGCAGCCGATGACCACGTCCGGGTATTCGCCGGCCAGTTCCATCTGGGCCTTGGCCTCCTGGCCGATGACCGTTTGGTGCAAGAGGACGTGGTTGAGGACGCTGCCAAGGGAATACTTGGTGTCTTCCCGGGAAGCGGCGTCTTCCACCGCCTCGCTGATGGCCACCCCCAGGCTCCCCAGGGAAGCGGGATCCTGCTCGAGGATGCGCCGGCCGGCGGCGGTGGCGTTGCTGGGACTCGGGATCACCGTTCCGCCCCAAGTCTCCATCATCAGGCGGCGATAGGGTTTTTGGTCGTAGCTGACCCTGACCATGTAGACGGTGCATTCCAGGCCGAAGATCCGGCAGGCCAGGGAAAGGGCGCACCCCCATTGGCCGGCTCCCGTCTCGGTGGCCAGGCGCCGAACCCCTTCCTGTTTGTTGTAGTAGGCCTGGGGCAGGGCGGTGTTGGGCTTGTGACTGCCGGCGGGACTCGTTCCCTCGTACTTGTAATAGATGTGGGCCGGCGTGCCCAGGGCCTCCTCCAACCGCTTGGCCCGGTGGAGGGGAGTTGGGCGCCAGAGGGCGTACACTTCCCGCACCGCCTCTGGGATGGGAATCCAGCGTTGGTCGGAGACCTCCTGTTCGATGACGGCCATGGGAAAGATGGGGGCCAGGTCCGCCGGACCGATGGGTTTCTTGGTGCCGGGATGCAGCGGCGGCGGCGGACGGTGGGGCATGTCCGCCACGACGTTGTACCAGTGGGTCGGGATGCGGTCTTCCGGCAGCAGGAACTTGGTGGGCACGAGCGTCACTCCCCGGTTGGAAATTTTGGCGTTTTGTTATTTCGCCGCCGGCAGGCAAAATTACTGCAGAAAACGGGTGCCACCACAAACAAAAAAACGGCGCTTCTCCGTGGCGCCGCCGGTGATCAGTCCTAGCGGGGCTAAGGTTCATTGCCCGCAGCATACTCTTCGGCCGAGCGGTGGCAAGTCTTGCGTCCCGGCGATTCGCCGGCTTGGACTTTTCCCAAGGCCGTTTTGCCCCTGTGCGTTTCATGGAAGCCATGCTGCAAGACGCACATCAACTCGGTGTCGCCCATTATTTCCAAGGTTTCAAGCACAACCCGCAAGATTTTCCCGAACAGGCCAACCGGGAACGGCTTCCCCTTCCCGGCGTCCGTCTCCGCTGGGGTGTTGGGCTGCACAGACATTGCCTCCCGTAATATAGTTGATTTAATTTTAGTATACCCTACTAAATTAGTCAAGTAGCCGAAGCGGGCTTTTACGGGTTCGTCCGGCGGCGGCCGGCTGCGGTCCCCCTCGGAGGGGCCGCCGCCGGCGTCGGTTTCAATTCGCCGGTTCCCGCTCGGATTCAACCGGGGGGCGCAGGGTGGGGAAGTTTCGGCAAAAGGTCGGCATCCACTCCCGCAGGTCATCCGGACGAAAAAGGCCCAAGACCTGCCGCAGGCGGGACACGGCCTCCGGCAACGGCGGGTTTTCCAGGGCGGCGCGGGCCAGACATTGGGTGGCCGGACGCAATTGGCCGGCGGCGGCGTGGATGTTGCCCAAATTGAACCAGCAAATGGCGTAAAAGCGTGGTTCCGCCTGGCTCAACAGCCAGGGTCGGCGGCGTGGATGTTGCAGGGCCCGCCGATAGGCCTGTGCCGCTTCAGCGGTCCGCCCCTGGTCGGCCAGGAGGTTCCCCTGCCAGAAGCAGATTTCGGTGTACGCGGGAAAACGGCCCAGGAACACCTCGATTTCGCGCAGGGCTTCGCCGGTTCGGCCCAGTTGCATCAGGCACTCGCAGGCGTGGGCCGCGGCCATGCGGGCGGCCGGAGGGTTGTGGGGCAAAAGTCCGCCGGCGGCGGCGGAATAGAGGGTGGCGGCCTCGGCGGGGAGTCCAAGGTGGCGGAATTCCTGCGCCAGGTTGAATTGTTGGCCGGCCAGGGTTTCCGGATCTTTTTCCTCGGCGACGGCCATTTGCAACAGGCGCAGGTCCCGGCGTGACTTGTCCTTGCGCTTCATTTCTTCCATAGTGTAGCCGTAATGGTGAATCTGCAGTTCCTGGGGGGCGCATCCGATCCGGGCCGGCGGGAGGGTCAGGTGTTCGTGGATGCGTCCCCGGTAGCGCAGGGTTGGGGTATTGCGAAAAAACCGGACGGTTGTGGTGGTCACGTTGGGTCCGGCCGCCGGGTCGGTCGGATGGTTGAAGATGGCGATGGTGTAGGCGTCCGCCCCCGCGCAGGCCAAGCGGCGCAGGGTGTCCGGCGGCCCTTGGATGATTTCGTCGGCGTCCAGGATGAGGATCCAATTGCCGGAAGCCAGGTCCAGGGAACGGTTGCGCGCTTCGGCGAAATGATCGCGCCAAGGAAACGACGCCACCGTGGCCCCCAGACTTACGGCCAGGGCGGCGGTTTCGTCCGTCGAACCGGTGTCCAGCACCACCGTTTCGTCGACGAAGGGCCTGGCGGCGTGGAGGCACCGGGACAACCAGGGGGCTTCGTTTTGCACGATCAGGCAGAGGGAAATGTGGTTCAATGAACTCACCCGCCACCTAACCCGCTTTGCAGGTTGAGGTGTGGGTTTCCGGGATCGCTTCCGGAGGTTCCTGGCTCATCGACCACCGCGCCGCGGGCTTTTGGCCCCCGGTGTCTTGCACGGTCTCCCCAGGCGTAACTTCGGACCGTTCCGGCCCTGGTTTCCTAAAAATGCCCGTTGACCTGCGGGGTTTCCCCAGCGGTTCGCCGGAAAGGACTTTTTGACTCCCCGGCGGGTGATGACCACGGCGGCATTGTGATCGGCGTTGTCCCGGTGTCCACAGCGCAGGCAGCAAAACTCGGCCTGTGATAGCCGGTTGTCCTTGTGAGTGTAGCCGCAGGCGGCGCACTCTGTGTGAACTGTAAGCCGGGGGGACCATGACCACAATCTTACCGGCGCGTGGCGCCTTGTAACGAGTGAACGTGACGACCCGACCCCATGCGGAGGCCAGAATGCTTCTGTTGAGTCCCGCCTTGGCCCTGGCGCCGTTTTTGAGCCACTTGCCGTTCTCGTCTTGCTTGGCCCTGGGCCTCCTGGTCATGTTCTTGACTTTAAGGTCCTCAAACACGATCGGGTTGACGTTTTCCGTGGCCACCAGGTCGTGGCTGGTCTTGTGGGCGTAATCATAACGAACGTTGGTTTCGTACCGAAGGTAGCGGGCCGCCCTGCGGTAGGCTTTCTTCTGGTTTTGGGATTTCTTCTTTCGTCCGGCGGCAATGCGTTGCCATCTGGCTTTTTGCCGACGGGCCTTCTCGACGCGTTCTTTTTGGACGTCTGAAAGGCCGTACACGCGCCCGTCGGATGCCGCAAGCGGCTTGGCCACCCCACGGTCGTTGCCTAAGGTAAGCATGCGTTGTTCTTCGGTAAGATGCCGCAGATCTTCGGCGATGCGCTCTTGGCCGGCATCAGAGTCGGATACGAGTAAGTCGGGGTTTTCGGCGGCGAAGGAGACAAACCATTGGCTCCCCTCAACGGAAACGTGAATGGATGATGGAATTACGTGCATCCGGTGAGCTTCATAAACCAGTTCCCCAACCGGAAACTTGGGTGTGCCGACAACCAGGCGGTAGCCGGTGATCTCGCCGGTCTTCGGGTCGATTTTCGGGATGAAATCAAAAAGCTCGCTGGTCAGCCAAAGAGACCGTCTGCCGGCACCGGTCTTGAACTTCGGCCGGCCGCCAAGACCTTTAAAAAACCGAGAGTAGGCTTGCCGCCAAAGCACGGCGCCGTTTCGAAGAACCTGGGAGGGTACTTCCCGGAGGAAGGCGGTGGCTTCCGAGATGAATTGGCTGTAGGTCTGGTCCACGGGCACGGGAATGCCGGTCATGCCGAGAAAACGCTGGAACTTGCGAAAATACCGGTCCTCCTGGACCTTGCAGTTGTAGACAAGGCGCTGGCAGCCGGCCCACCGAAGAAAGGTCTGCTCCTGGGCCTTTTCCGGGTAGGCTCGAAACTTGTAGCCGTCGAGCACTTTGTGTCATCTCCCATAACGATCCGCTGAAGATTAGTATATCACATGCTGATTGGAATCGAGTGGCATCTCTTGAAATTGTGAAACGGTATGTGGAAAACCAGGGAGTTATGGAGACACCGAGACATAAGAACCCAAAGCCCCCGCTTGAGCCCCTCCTGGCCTTCAGCCTAGCAGGGGGAATGCGCGGGCGTTATGTTCAAGGCAAAAGAAGATTGTCGATCAATCTGGTTGCCCCGGCGTAAACAGCCAGAGCCAACAACGCCGGCCCGCCGGAGTCCATGCGCTCCTCCAGCGTCTCCGGATGGACCACGGCGACGTAATCCACCCGCAGGAGGGGCGAACGGGCCAGCACCGCGCCGACGGCTTGGCGCGTCTTTTCCGGGGTCGCCCCCGCCGACCAGGCGCGCCTGCCGACGTCCATCGCCTGGGGAATCAGGCTCGCCGCCCGGCGTTCCTCGGGGGAAAGATAACCGTTGCGGGAACTCATGGCCAGGCCGTCCTCCTCCCGGACGGTGGGCACGGTACGCACTTCGACGGGAAAATCCAGGTCGGCGACCATCCGTTTGATGATCACTGTCTGTTGGAAATCCTTGGCTCCGAAAAAGGCAACCGCCGGGCGCACCAGATTCAGCAACTTGGCCACCACCGTGGCCACGCCGCGGAAGTGACCGGGACGGGTACGCCCGCACAGACATCCCGAAAGTCCCGGCACCTCCACCCAGGTCGTCGGCCCACGCGAATACATCTCGTCCACCCCGGGGGCGAAAAGGATGTCGACGCCTTCGCCGGCGGCCAGTTCCGCGTCCCGCGCCTCATTCCGCGGATAGCGATCCAGGTCCTCCCCCGCTCCGAACTGGGTTGGGTTGACGAAAAGGCTTACCACCACCAGCGCCCGGCTCTTTTTGGCCTCCCGCATCAAACGGAGGTGTCCGGCATGAAAAAAGCCCATGGTGGGCACCAAAGCGATCGGTTCGCCGGCGGCCCAAGCGGGCGACAGAGCTTTCAGCAGATCACTTTTTGATCGAACGGTGCGCAAACCGGCATCCTCCGCTTCGCAGCCTAATTGGGCGGCGGCGTAAAAGCCTCCTGCCCCGAACCAACATCGCACCAAAACTCCGAGTATTCGTCCGCGGCCACGGCTTGGGCTCTGGCCCTCAAATCGTTGACGGTCGCAAAATGCCCTTGCAGCCGGACAACTATCTCGCCGTCCAAGGCCGCGTTGTCCGCCATGCGGCGCAGGACATCCATGGCCTCCCCCGCGTCCATCGCCGGCCGGTAGGGGCGGTTTTCGGTTATCCCGGTGAAGACGTCGGCCACCGCCATGATCCGCGAACCCAAAGACAGATCGTCCCCCCGGTGGTGAAAGGGGTAGCCGCTGCCGTTCAGTCGCTCGTGGTGGAAAGCCCCCCAGGTGTTGACCAGCTTCAGGGTCGGAATCGCCTCCAAGAGCCGAAAGGTGTGGTAACTGTGGCTGCGGATCACGCGGAATTCCGCTTGGGTCAGCCTTCCTTGTTTTTCTAATATCTCCGTCGGCACCGCCAGTTTACCCAGGTCGTGCAGATAACCGGCCAAACGCATCCAAAGGCATTCCCTTTCCGCGAAGCCGCTCATGCCGGCCAGGGCTTCGGCCACGGCGGCGACGCCGCTGGAGTGGGCCGCGGTGAAGGGGCTGCGGAAATCAATGATGTGGGAGAACAGCTTGTCCAAAATCAAGAGGTCATCCAAACCAAGTTCCATGGTCGCCGCCCGGATCAAGCGGGCCATAATGTTGCCGAGGCCCGCGCTGCACAGGTCGAGCCAGAAATATTCCTTTGCGGACAGTTCGATGAAGGCCGCAACCAAGTCCGGTTGGAAGACCGAACCGGAGCGTTCCCCGATCCGGCGGGCGATGGCTTCAGCCTGGTCCAGGAATCGGCCCGGCTCGACGGCGACGGCGATCCGATCCGCCAGGTGGAGAATGTGGCTTTCCGTTGGTATTCCGGCGCCATCCCCGGTGGGCGCCACGGAAATCCTCCAAGGATGGTGATGGAAACGCACCATGTTCGCCACGTTGGCCAGCGGTTGGAATAGCCTGAGGAGATAATAGCCGGCCTCGGTGTGGCGCGAAGGCGCATCGTCCTCGAATCCCAGGCATTCCAACCTTTCGCGCAAGGAAAGGGCTCCCACGTCGTGGACCATCCCGGCCAACGCCAACTCACCGCAAGCGGCGGGAGACATACCCAATGCCTGGCCCAAACGGAAGGCCAAATAGCCGACCTGTTTATGGTGATTGGCCAAAACCGGGCTGACCAGATCCATGGCGCCGGCCAAGCAGTCGGCCAGATCGTAAAGGGTCAGAGGGATGGGCACATCGTTCGCCATCGGATAGGACTCCTTTTGTTCCGAGCACACTTGGTTTCTCAAAAAACCGGTGGTGGCTAAGACCTGCCGGGCAGCCTCGCGGCCAACCTCCCGGCCACCCCATCGAACGCCTCCCCGGATAGGGATGCCTCGATCCGGGGGAAGAGCACGTCCTCCTCGAAACGGATGTGGCGAACCAAAAGACCGGCGAACCGCCGCATGGTTTCCTGGGTGGTGCCGAAATCTCCGCCTCCGCTGCCCGCGGCGAACAGGTCGTACAATTATAGCACGGGAGCCACCCCCGGTGGCGAACTGGGCGTCGGAGGGTTCGGCGGAGGTCCGTTCCTTGCCCTCGCCAAAGGCGACGGGCGCATGTACGGAGCCGAACCCTTCCTTTGGCGATGTTCCTGCAACGCCGCTTCCACTGCGGGCACACTCTCAGCCGCGGGAAAAAGAACCTCCTCCTCCGCCCGCAGGTGTGGCTCCATCTCGGCGGCCCAAAAAGCCCTCAACTTTTCCGCCGTCTCCCGGTCCGCCCCTTGCGGTTGGGCACCGGCCGCCTCCAGGGTTCGGCTGAGCCTCCACGCAAAGAGCAACGCGCGGTGGTGTCCCCAGGAAAGAGGATAAAGTCGTTGGTCGCGCTTCATCCGATCACCTCCCGCCCGCGCTTTCGGGCATCGGCGTCGGCCGTCCCCTTCCGGCTGGTTGGCTTCCCTTGCCATATCCCCTCTGCAGCGTGTACGCTGATTGTATTCCTAATTTCATATCTGTTCAAGGAAATATGCCAAGAAGTATTTATGTAACCGCCTCTCCCCGGGTAAGTATTCGGTAAACCCGTAGGTCCAGATGCAGCCGGGATAGTCCAAGTCCGGCCACGGGTGATACAATAGTCTTGAAAAGGAGGGAGCCTTGCCCCAAATAAG
>JAJZBP010000066.1 GCA_021798855.1 Bacillota bacterium | reverse complement strand
CGGAAGACGACCGGGTCATGGATGACGCTTTGGGGGTCCGGAAGTTTCTCCAGGTGGTAGCGCTCCGGGAGATGGGCGCCGAAGAGAAGCCACAGGGCGGCGAGCGTGGCCAGGATGGAGACCAGGATCGCCGCCACGTCCTGCCGCTCCATCGCTTCGTCCGGGTGGAAAAGACCGTTCCCGCCGGCCAGCATCCGCCTGTCCAGGTAGGGCGCCAGCGCCTCCACCGGGGCGTATTCCCAACTGCCGGCGGCAACGTCGGAGAAGGTCACCGGCGTCTCCGGAGGGGGCAGGCCGAAGGTGCGCTGCAGCAGGGCGGCGAACTGGGCCCGGGTGATCAGGCCGCCTGGATTGAAGGTGCCCGGCCCGTTGCCTTTGATGATCCCCTGGGCCGCCAGGGACTCGATGGCCCCTTGCGCCCAACCGTAGCCGCCCAGGTCGCTGAAAGCCGGTGTGCCGCCGGCGTAGCGGAACCGGTCGGCAGGCGTCTCCGCGCTTTGTCCGTTTGGTCCCGCGACGATGATGCCCACCGTGCCGCTGCCGGGCGGGGAAAGGGCCTTGATCTGGCTGTCTGAGACCACGTTGAAGGCGTCCGCCGGTCCCCCGGAGCCGGGGTTGCCGGTGGCGTAGGAGCCGCCGAAGATCACCTGAGTCGCCCCGGTGAAGCCGCTGCCGGCAATGTGGACCAGCGTTCCGCCGGCGGGCGTACCGCCGGCGGGGCTGATGCCGGTCACCACCGGAGGCGGCGGGAGTCCGCCGCCTCCGGCCAGGGCTGAGGTGGGCGGAACGGCCAAGGCCGAGCCGAGGAGAACGCAACAGAGGATCCAGGCCCGCCCCACGGTTCGCCCACCGTCCTTTTATGTTTGGGGCGGCTCCCGCCGCAGCGGGATCCGCCGGGGTAAGGCAAGGTTAATTGCCGTAAGTGAAGTCGAGACTGGTGTTTGAGCAAACGGAGCCGGTGGCGTTGCATACGTCGACCCGGTACACCATATTGGCGAAACCGTGTGGGGTGAACGCCGTGATCTCGCTGGAGGACACCACCTGGACGTTGGTGGCGGATTGGATGGCGGCACCACTTTGGTAGGGGATGAAGGCCACGGAATCCCCCTGGGCGAAGCCGCTGCCGGTGATGGTCACCGGCGTGCCGCCGGGGGCGGGGCCGCTGTTCGGAGTAATCGAGGCTGCCGTCAGACCCTGGGTGGTTCCCTGTCCGCCGCCGCTGCCGCCGGAACCGCTGCCGCTCGTGGTCAGGAAGTCGTTCTGCAACCGCTGGATGACCACGGCCACCTGGGCGCGGGTCAGGATGGTCATTGGTTGGAAGCTGCCGTCGGGAAAGCCGGCCATGATCCCGGCCTTGATGGCCGTGGCCACGTAGACCTGGAGGGCCGGGGCGATGTCGGCGGTGTCAGTGACCTTGGCCAGGACGCTTTGGGCGTCGGCCGACGAGAGGACGGTGAGCTTGTTGGAGGCGGCCAGAAGCTTAACGATGGCCGTGGCCACATCCTGGCGGTCCATGGGGTCGTTGGGGTGGAAGGCGTTGCCGCCGGGCAGTTGGTAGTAGTCCATGTAGGGAGTGAGAGCCTCCACCGAGGCGTATTCCCAATCGCTCGCCGCCACGTCGGTGAAGGCCACCGGGGACGAGGGCTGGGGCAGGTCGAAGGTCCGCTGCATCAGGGCGGAGAACTGGGCGCGGGTGATCTGGCCCGAAGGGTCGAAGGTGGTGG
This sequence comes from Bacillota bacterium, assembly GCA_021798855.1. Classification (GTDB taxonomy): domain Bacteria; phylum Bacillota; class Sulfobacillia; order JAJZIM01; family JAJZBP01; genus JAJZBP01. The sequence goes on along the minus strand of JAJZBP010000066.1, from coordinate 7,840 downwards.
AGGACGTGCCTTTGATGATCCCCTGGGCGGCCAGGGCGTTGATGGCGGCCTGGGCCCAACTGAAGCCGCCCAGGTCGGTGAAGGTGGGCGCGTTGCCGCCGCCGGAGTTGCCGCTTCCAGAGTTGGCGCCGCCGCCCTGGGCCGAACCGCCGCCGGGAGGGCTGTAGGTGAACTGGTCGCCGGGAACCGTCGGGCTGGTTCCGCCCGGGCCGGTCACGGTCACGTCCACGGTGTCGGTGGCGCCGGAAGCGGCGGAGGTGTCGGCGGGGGAAGTGGCGGTAATTTGGGTATCCGAAACCACGGTCACATTGGTGGCGGCGTTTTCGGCGAAGTCCACCGCCGTGGCCCCGGTGAAGCCGGAGCCGGTGATGGTTACCTGGGTGCCGCCCGAGGCCGAGCCGCTGCTCGGGCTGACGGAGGTGACGACGGGGCCGCAGGTGGCGCTGGCGGCGTAGAGTTCGGGGGATTGGCCGTCGTTGTTCACGTAGGTCAGGTCGAAGCCGTTGGCGGTGGCCGCCAGGGCGGGAAGTTGCAGGGGGTTGTTCTGGGCCGATCCAACCGCCACCGGGTTCCACTGGCCGCCGGCGAATGTGGCGGCGTACAGGGTGTCGCCGCTGTAGGCGTTGCCGGTGGGGTTGTCGTTGTAGGCCACAGCCGGACCACAGGAACCGACGGCCGCCGCCGGGTGATCTTCGCCGGCGGAAGTATTGACATTGCCCGTACCCAACTGGGCCGATACCCAGTTCCCGCCGGCGTCGGTGGCGGCGTAGGCGGTGGCCGAGTTTCCGCCGGCGTAGAGGGCGATCACATGGACCTTTCCGGCGGATGAACCACCAAAGCAGCGGTCCACGGTGGGGCAATACCCGCCGGAACCGGAAGCACCACCCGCGGCCATCTGGATCATATTATAGAAATCGCTGGGCGGGGTAAAAACCGTCTGGGGCTGGCCAGAGCTGATGTCACTAAGGAAATTCAGGGTTCCATAGTTGGTGTCCCAGGCCAGACTGATGGTTTGGCCGTTGCTGGCCATGGCCGGAGCCACGCTGTTGCCAGTGGCGGCGGTTACGTTGACGGTATTCCAGGTGGCGCTGCCGCCGCTTGCCTGGGGCAGGGAGGACAGGGCGATGGAGGCCACGTAAACCTGGCCCGCGCCGCTGACGTTGCAGGGAGCGCCGTCGTCGAAGGACACGTAGATGGTGCCGCCGGCGATGGCCGCCGACGAATTGTGGGTTTCGGTGCCCAGGCCGCACGACGCATTGGAGTTGGCCGGAACGACGGGCACTTGGACCCACGGACCGGAGGGGCTCCCGGAAGGGTTGTAGTCCAGGAAAAGGCCGCTGGAGGTGAGGTAAGGGATATAAACTACCCCGGTTTGAACGGCGATGGTTCCGAGAGGGGTGGTGCTGCCATTGTGGAAGAGACCTTGGACCCCCAGGTTGACGTTTTGCCACGAACCGCCGGCGTTGGTCACCAGCCAGGGGGTGGCGCTGGAATCCACGTAAGCCCAATACTGGTTGCTGCCGTCTAGGACCAGGTTGCTGGCCCACATTAGCGGAGTGCTGCCCTGCAGCGTCAGGACCTGCTGGGGCGCCGACCAACCGAGGCCGCCGCCCCCGGCCAGGGCCGGAGCGGGGGACATGGCCAGAATGCCGCCGGCGGCCAGGAGACCGGCCAGGGACATGCTGAGGAGAGACCTGAATCTTTTAAACACTGTCTTTCTTCCTTTCATTGTTAAAGTTGGTGCTCATGGGATTTTGGCACTCCTTTTGCCTGATTTTCGCTTTAACCAAAGAACAGGGTTGGAGGGTTTCGACCGTCAAGGGGGAGGGATGTGGAACCCGCCGGGGCCGGGGCTTGGATCCGCTCAGGGTGCTTTGGAGGCTCCGGAGGGGATGGACATGGCTCCTGCCGGCGCCGGAATGACCGGAATGTTCCCGATACCCGTCAGTTGGAAGGTGTCTCCCATGGTTGCGGACTTGCCATTGGCCGTATAGGTCCACTGGACGTTCGAGCTGAGGAGGACTCCCGTGGCGGCGTCAACGCAGGCCTTGCCGGTGACGTTGGCGTTGGCGCCGGTAACCGCCGCCCCCAGCAACCCAGAGGACACCTTCAGGTTGAAGGCGTTGCCGGCCCGGCCATTCACGTTGCAGGGACCGGCGTAGGTGGCGCCGTTCCCGCCCAGGAAGCCCTGCCAGGTGCTGCCGCCCTGCTGCGAACCGCTGGACGCGGAGTTTGAGGTGGCGGCTCCCAGGTCGATGAAGCCGCTGGCGGAGCCCATGTAGTTGTGGCCCCCCGCCAGGATGAAGGTTTCGGTTTGGCCGCCCTGGCCAATGGTCAGCTTGTAGTTGCCGGGGTCGTGCTGCTCCTCGTCCATGGTTTCCGTGTTGCCGCCGATGGTGAAGGTGGTGTGGAAGGAGTAATTGGTCAGCTTGGTCAGGTTGCTCCAAGCGCTGGTTCCTCCCCAGGGCGGCCCCGCTGCGGTCGGGCCGCTCCCGCCGGACCCTCCGCCGGAGCCGCCCGCGGGAGCGCCTCCTCCGCAGCCGACCATTGCTCCGGCCAGGATAACAGGCAGTCCCAGAGATAGAAAAAATTTTACTTTCGACATTTCTTTGCAGACCTCCTCAAGATTCAATTATAGAAATAAATTGGGCAAAAAAAAATAAGGCCCCCCCCCTGATTTTATGGGAAGAGGCTCACCAATTCAGTTTGAGGGCGGCTCCCGCCACGCGGGAGCCGCCGGAAGGCAAGTTATGGCGTGTAAGTGAAGTTAGGGCCGCCTGTTGAGCAAGCGCCGCTGGCAGTGCATACTTCGACCTGTGATGACAACGGGGGCGATGCGCCGGCGGAGTTGGTGACGGCCGTGATTTCGAGAGGGGACACCACCTGGACGTTCTGGGGATATCCTCTTAAAAACCCCCCGTTGCTAACTAATTCCACGTAATCTCCCTGGGCGAAGCCGCTGCCGGTGATGGTTATGGGCGTGCCACCCCTGTACGAACCGCTGCTCGGGGTGATCGAGGTGACCACGGGAACCGAGGTACTTGGCTCGCCGTTGCTGCTGCTGCCCGAGCCGCCGCTGGTGGTCAGGAACTGGTTTTGCAGCCGCTGGATCAGGACGGCCACCTGGGCCCGGGTCAGGATGCCCTGGGGCTGGAAGCTGCCGTCGGGAAAGCCCTTGATCAGCCCGGCCTGGATGGCTGTGGCCACGTAGACCTGGAGGGCCGGGGCGATGTCGCTTGAGTCGGTGACGCTCGCCAGGGCGCTTTGGGCAGCGCTGGACGAGAGGACGGTGAGCTTGTTCGAGGCGGCCAGGATCTTGACCATCACTGTGGCCACGTCCTGACGGTCCATGGGGTCGTTCGGGTGGAAGGAGTTGCCCCCCGGCAGTTGGTAGTAGTCCATATAGGGGGTTAGGGCTTCCACTGAGGTGTATTCCCAACTGCTGGCCGTCACGTCGGTGAAGGCCACCGGGGTTGATGGTTGGGGCAGGGCGAAGGTCCGCTGCATCAGGGCGGCGAACTGGGCGCGGGTGATCTGGCCGGCGGGGTCGAAGCTTTCCGGCCCGGTGCCCTTGACGATCCCCTGGGCCGCCAGGGCGTTGATGGCAGCCTGGGCCCAGGTGTAGCCACCCAGGTCGTTGAAGGCGGGCGCGTTGCCGCCGCCCTGACCGGAGCCGCCTTGAGTTGATCCGCTGCCGCCGGAACCGGTGTAGGTGAACTGATCGGTGGGGACCGCCTCACTGGTTCCGCCGGGGCCGGTCACCGTCACGTCCACCGTGCCCGAGCCTGCCGGGGCGATGGCTGTGATCTGGGTATCGGAAACCACCTGGATGGTCGTGGCCGGTCCGCCGGATCCGGAATTACCCAAAGCCGTGGACCCGGCGAAGAGGACCGACGTGGCCCCGGTGAAACCGCTGCCGGTGATGGTCACCTGAGTGCCGCCCGCCGCCGGGCCGCTGCTCGGGCTGATGGAGGTAACGACCGGTCCGCAGGTGCCGGTGGCCTCCAACAGGCCGGTGCCGCCGGTATCCTGGTAGAGGAGGTCGTAGCCGCCCGCCGTGGCCGCCAGGCCCAAATCGGGTAAATTGCTGTAGCCACCGGTCAAAGGACCGCCCACGGCTTGGGCGTTCCATTGTCCGCCGCCGAAGGTGGCCACGGTGACTTGATTGCCTTGGGAACCGCCGCCGGGCTGTTCCACGTAGGCCACGGCCGGGCCGCAGATTCCGGACGCGGCGGCTCCTTCCGCACTGGAATCGGCGTCGGAGTTCAACTGGGAAGCATTCCACCGGCCGCCCTGGTTGGTCAACGCCCAGGTGGCGGAGGAGTTGGGATCATTCAGGAGCGCCGCGGCTGAGCCGCCTCCGGCTCCCAATTGCCCCACGGAGCCTTCGGTGCTTGCCACGGCTTGCGTCTTTTGGGGCTGGGACGGCCAGGTGGTGCCGCCTGTCCCGCCCTCTTGTCCCTGGATGAAATACCAATGGGTATTTCCCGTGAAGGTCAGGTCCAGGCTGTTTCCGTCGCTGGCCAGGGATGGCCAGCCGTAGCCGCCCCCGCTGCTGGGGAAACCGCCGGTGACGTTGCTTGCCTGCCAACTGACGTTGCCGGCGCTGCCTTGGGGCAGGGAGGTCAGCGGGGAGGTCAAAACGTAGACGTCGTACTTGTGAGTGTTGGTGTCGCTCGCCTGGGGAGAGCCGTAGAAAGCCAGCGAAAGGTTGCCTCCGGCGATGGCCGCCGACGGGTTGGAAGGAGCGAGGCTCGCGCCGCCCGACAGGTTATTGGCGCACAGGTCGCAGGCCACCTCGGTCCGGGTCCAGCTCCCCCCCGGTCCTCCGGGGTCGTAGCTGAGGTAGAGGGGGCTGCCGCCGTTTGGCCCCTTGCTGTCCACCCAGGCCACGTAAGCCACGCCGTTTTGCACCGCCAGGGCCACCTCGCGGTCTCCGAAGTTGGAGGCCTGTCCGGACGCGACCCGGTAGCTCTGCCAGGTTCCCGTCTGGTTGGTCGCAAGCCACACGTTTTGGCTGGTATCAGTGTAGGCCCAATATTGTTTTCCTCCATCCAGGACCAGCCGACTGCCGCTGGCGGGCACCCCCGGCAGCGTCATGATTTGCTGAGGCTGGGACCAGGACAGGCCGCCTCCCCCGGCCAGGGCCGGTGCGGAGGCGAAAGTCGAGATGCCGCCGACGGCCAGGAGACCGGCCACGGTCGCGCTTAAAAGAGATTTGGATCGCTTGAACAATGAATTCTCTCCTTCCTTGTCTTTGGTATTAATTGGCGTTCCCGGTGCCGGTTGGGATGGCTGTCGCCCCGGCCGGGGCCTGGATTACCGGCACGTTCCCCAGACCGGTCAGTTGGAAGGTGTCGGCGAAGGTGGTGGACTTGCCGCCGCCCGTGTAAGTCCAGTTGACGTTGGAACTCAGGAGGACTCCGGTGGCGGCGTCCACGCAGGCCTTGCCGGTGGTGTTCACGCTGGCCCCCGTAACCGCCGCTCCCAACATTCCCGAGGAAACCTTCAGGTTGAAGGCGTTGCCGGCCCGTCCGTTGATGTTGCAGGGTCCGGCGTAGGTGGCTCCGTTCCCGTTGAGGAAGTCCTGCCAGGTGCTGGCCGCCGACTGCAGACCGGAGGAGCCGGAGGAGGAGTTGGAAGTTCCCAGGTCGATGAAGCCGCTCGCTGAACCCATGTAGTAATGGCCCCCGGCCAGGATAAAGGTCTCGTTCTGTCCGCCTTCTCCCATCGTCATCCGGTAATTGGCGGGGTCGTGCTGCTCCTCGTTGATGGTCTCGGTCACGCCGCCGATAGTGATGTTGCTTTGGAAGGAGTAATTGGTCAGCTTGGTCAGCTTGCTCCAAGCCGCCGTCCCTCCCCAGGCCGGGGACGACGATGGGGCGCCGCTCCCGCCGGAGCCTCCCCCCGAGCCGCCGCTGGGAGCGCCGGCCCCGCAGCCCGCCGCCACAATGGCCAAAAGGGCACTGAGTCCAATGGTCAGAAATACTTTTGGGTGCTTCATCCTTTTCATACCTCCCTTAAATAAAGCTTAGGGGAAAGCTGAACAAAAAAAAATCAGGGGTCCCCCCTGATTTTAAGGGTGAAGGGAATTGACGATTGAACAAAACCTGCCCCCTCAGCCGGAGTGACTGGCCATCCAAAAGGCCACGCTGCCGATGACCGGCAGGTGTATCGCCATTCCCAGGATGGCCATGACCATGACCGCAAGCCAGGTGATCAGGAAAGCCAGCCCCACGGCGAGGAGCGGGAGGCGGACGATCAAGGCCGCCAGGGCATTCCCGCCGGCGACGCGGCTAAGGTTGCCGAAGACTGCCGCCAAAGCCATCCAGACGGTGATCCCGACGATGCTCAAAAGGACGTTTTCGATGCCAGCGAAGCGGACATTGAAATCGTGTTGGTCGAGGATGGTGACGACCACCCCCAACCCAAGCCCGATGAAATATAGGGCCGGGCCGTGAACTCCCCGCGGTCGGGTATAACCGGTTGCCATGTTAGCTAAATTCTCCTCTCTTGTCGATCGAGAGCAAGTCTAAGGGGACGGGGAGGTCGTCAGGAATTGGTTTTGCAGCCGCTGGATCAGGACAGTTACCTGGACTCGGGTCAAAGACGCTTCCGGATGGAAACTCCCGTCGGGGAAACCCTTGATCAGGCCGGACTGGATGGCCGTGGCCACGTAGGGCGTCAAGGAGGGGTTGATGCTGGAGGCGTCGCTGACGCCGCCGAGGATCGTCTGGGCATCCGCCGCCGAGAGAACTTGGAGTTTGCCTGAGGCGGCCAGGATCTTGACCATGACCGTGGCCACGTCTTGGCGGTCCTAGGCCTGGTTGGGCTGGGAGGCGTTCCCGCCGCCAGGCAGGTGGGTGTAGTCCATGAAGGGGGTTACCGACTCCACCGGGGCGTATTCCCAACTGTTGACGTTTACGTTGGTGAAGGTGACCGACTGGGAGGGCTGGGGCAGGCGCAAGGACCGTTGCAACAGGGCGGCGAACTGAGCGTGGGTGATCTCTCCAGCGGGGTGGAAGGTGTCCGGGCCGCTGCCCTCAATGATCCCCTGAGCGGCCGGGGTATTGATGGCCGGTATCGCCCAAGGATAACCGCCCAGGTCCTGGAACAGGATGGCCGATTGCGGCTTGAGTGAAAGGCGGCCAGAGTTTGTTATATTATATTTTACTTTTTGACGACAAATTTGTATACTGAATAGTAACAAGGCAAAAGGGGCTGATCCCAATGTCCACCACCACTGTGCGGATAAGCAAAGGAACTCTGCAAACATTAAGGGAAATGGCCACTCAGGCCGAGGAACCGATGCAAGCCACCTTGGAAAAGGCCATTGAAGCCTATCGCCGGCAGCGTTTTTTGGAGGGGCTGAGCGCCGACTTTGCCGCTTTGCGCGAAAGACCGGAAGCTTGGCGGGAAGAAATGGCCGAACGAGAGGAATGGGATTTAACCATCGGCGACGGTTTGACGGATGACTGAAGCGATGACCGATCCTTTGCGCGGAGAGATTTGGATCGCCGACTTAAATCCCGGCCGGGGGCATGAGCAAAAAGGTATACGACCATGTTTGATCGTTTCCGACGACCTTTTTAATCGGAGTCCTGCCGGTTTGGTTGTTGTGCTACCCATTACCAGCCGGAACAAAGGAATCCGTTCTCATGTGCGGCTTGTTCCACCGGAAGGCGGGGTTGCCCAAGTCAGCTTCATAAAGTGTGAGGATGTGCGCTGTGTATCCACCCAGCGGTTGGCAAACCGTCTGGGGAAAGTAAAGGAAGCAACCATGAAGGCGGTTGCCCAGCGTCTTTCTTTCATTCTTGCTTTGTAATTTGAATGCAGATCG